>NZ_VMLS01000003.1:0-121451 GCF_013276805.1 Streptococcus sp. 1449 | reverse complement strand
ATAATAAGAGTTATCATCTCCTTGGGAAACAATAGAAATGTCCAAATCTTTCTTTTTAATCTTGCCTTCTTCAAAGAGTTTTTGTTTTTCTGCTCGTATTTTTTCAAGTAAAACTTCGACTGATTCATCATTTGGGTCTTGTTCAACTAATTTTCCTTGCATAGCATATTGAAGAATAGATTTTTTTAGTTTATCTGGAAATTCTTTATCTAGCTGTTCGAGTCTATTATAACTTTCAGCATATTCATCTACTTTTTCTAAAGCTGATTCGATTGCTTCTATTATGCGTTGTTGTTCAGCTAGCGGAGGGAGAGGGATAAGAATAGAAGCAACTTTATCACTATTCAAGTTTTTCACAACAGCTCCACTAATTAGAGATAGAAATTGAGAATAAACTACATTTGATGAAAGAATATAGAATAGGTAATCTTTATTTAATGAGTTTTCATAGTTCGAAATAGCCAACCATCCATCGTGTATTGCACCATCAACATTCAAAATATAAGGTCTACCAAAACTCATAGAATTAGTTAACAAAAATGTACCTTTTTTTACAAATCTAGTTTTGTTAAGCCCTGATTTTTTGATTTTTTCTTTAACATTATTTATATACTTTTCACCCTTTTCAGTATCACCTATTTTTATCCAATTTATTCCATCTACTTCAGAAGTAAGATAATCTTTGATTGGTCGTGGAGAGCCACCTCTGACAATTTCAACCAATGTAGAAAACCTCACCCACTCCCAATTCTCAGGAATATCATAAGGAACATCAATTTCTTGAGCACTTCCATCAGCGAACTTCTCATAATGTTTCCCATCATCACCACGAAATATCTCAGTTTCCTTTTTATCTCGTTTGATTTTTCCTTCACTGATAAGTTTTTCTTTTTCAGCTTTAATTCTCTTTAATAATTCACTTGCAGGTTCGTCATTGGGATTTTGCGGCACTAATTTCCCTTCCATCGCTCTTTGGAGAATACTTGCTTTAAGTTGTTCTGGTGTCATTATTTGTCCTCCAACAACTGCAAAATATCAGCTAATACATTATCAATCTTATGATTTAAAGTTGCTCTTTCCGCTTGATAATTCTGAATCAACTCAAAGGGATTTAAGATTTCCTCTTCCTCTTTTGGAAAGCCACACTGGTCTAAATTATAATTCAACTCAGCCAATTCACTAGGTGTAAATGATTTAGATTTGTAGAACTTACCTTCCAGAATCTCTTCACGATTTTCCCACCAGTCACGAACAGGATTGAAGTGTTCTGACTTCATCGGCTTAGTTTTCGAGAAATTTTTATAACCATCTGGCATATCTAAACGATAAAACCAAGTTTCTTCTGTTTTCTTTGTTTTATCAAAGAAAAGAATGTTCGTATGGATTCCTGTATACGGTGCAAAGACACTATGAGGCAACCTAATAATCGTATGCAAGTTGAACTCATCTACCAGTTTTTGTTTCAAGCGAGTTTTTACACCTTCACCAAATAGAAAACCATCAGGTAAAATAACTCCAACACGACCATTTTCTTTCAAACGATACATAATGACAGCCATAAATAAATCAGCTGTTTCAGAACTCCGTAATTCTGCTGGAAAGTTATTTTTTATTGTTTCTAATTCTGACCCTCCAAAAGGTGGATTCATCATAATAATGTCAAATTTTTCATCATCCGTATATTCACGAACATTTTTCTCCAAAGTATTTCCATGAACAATTTTAGGGTCATCAATTTCGTGAAGAAACAGATTTGTAACTGCTAAAAGATGAGGAAATGCTTTCTTTTCAATACCAAAAACAGCTGTATTATATTTTTTGGTATCTTCACTAGTTTTACGTTGACTACTTAAACGGTTCAGAGTCGAAGTCAAGAAGCCTCCTGTTCCGCAAGCAAGGTCTGCCATTGATTCTCCAAGTTTTGGGTTAAGAACTTCGGCAATAAAATCAGTCGCTGCACGTGGCGTATAAAATTCTCCTGAATTTCCAGCATTTTGAATATCTTTAAGAATTTTTTCGTAAATATCATTAAACGAATGACGATCTTCAGGGCTATTGAAATCAACTTCATCAATAACATTGATGACTTGGCGTAACAAGACGCCATTTTTCATATAGTTGTTCGCATCTTCAAAAGCTGATTTAACAATCGTTTTTCGAATAGGCATATTTGAAGTTATTTCAAGCTCTTTCAACTCTTTGAATAACTTGTTATTGACAAAATCAAGTAATTCATCGCCTGTCAATACCCGCTCTCCATTTTGAGCATGAGCCCAATTCCGCCATTTTAATTCCTCTGGGATAATTGACTCATACTCGTCTTCTTCTAATTCCCAAACCATTTCACGGCTATCATAAATTTTTAAGAATAATAACCAAGACATTTGCTCAATACGTTGAGCATCACCATTAACACCAGCATCGTTTCGAGTGATATCTTGAATTCTTTTTACAAATGATGTAATTGACATACTTTCCTTTCATTAAGCTACTGTAAATAGCTCTTTCTCCAATTCTTTAATTGCTTGTAAATATCGTTTTTTATCTCCAAAATAAGTATTGATGATTTTGAAGGTTCCACCATATATCTGAAATTCTGGAAGTTTTAATGTTTCAATGCTTTCGAGTTCTCCAATACCTTTATCCATGTATTTGTCCAGTAAAATTTCCAAAACAGCACGCGCTTCCTCACTATATTTATATAAATATCCGCTTTGTTTGAGTTTATTGATACGTTCCGTCTTGGTTAATTCTTTTTGACCATAGGCAAGTTTTAGGAGTAAATCAAAATCATCGATTTCTTGTTCTGATATTCCCTCCGACTCTCGAATAGCATCTAGATAAACTCCTTTTTTATAAAGTTCGTCTAAGATAAGCTTCTTTTTATCCGCCGTATGCCAAACTGTGATAAAATCGTTCAAAGTGGCGTAGCTACCTAAGATATTCTTCCGAGTGTAGTCGGTCAGGCTTTCGGTAATCAGTTTCCCGTTTTCATCCAATACTTGAACAGTAGAATTAAGAATGGTAACCTGCTTGTCTGTAACGATATATTTTTCTACTGGGTCACCACCTTCGTTTACAAAACCAGGTGTAGTACCATTGTTTGTTTTTGCGCCCGTTTCCAGAACCTTCACTGGTTCGCCATCAAAATCAGGGTCAGCAAACAAATTGGTAACATTTCGAAAATCAATAATCGTAAAAAATTCTTTCCCCTTTTGAGGATAAAGACGTGTGCCACGACCAATAATTTGTTTAAATTCAGTCATGGATTGGATATTAGAGTCTAAAACAATCAAACGACATGTTTTAGCATTAACTCCTGTCGTTAATAATTTAGACGTTGTTACAATAGCGGGAAAATTAGAATTGACATCCATAAAGTTATCCAGTTGAGCTTTTCCTTCAGCGTTGTCACCAGTTACTTGCATGACATAACGATAGTCTTCTTGGACTAAGTCTAGATTCTCTTTTACAAGTGCAGCACGCATTCGCTCGGCATGGTCAATATCAACACAAAAAACAATTGTTTTATCAAATCGTGCATTGTTTTGCTTCATATAATCAGAAACAAACTTGGCAACTCTTTGCGTTCTATCATCAATGACAATGGTTTTGTCAAAATCTTTCCTGCCGTAGTACCTATCTTCTATTAATTGTCCGTTAGTATCAACTTTTCCAGTTTCTGGACGATAACCATCCACATCCACATCTAAATTAACCCTCATAACACGATATGGAGCCAAAAAACCATCCTCGATTCCCTGTTTTAAACTATAAGTATAGATTGGCTCACCAAAGTATTCCGTATTGGAAGCATTCTTGGTTTCTTTAGGAGTAGCGGTCATCCCAATCTGTGTCGCAGAACTGAAATAATCAATCACCTTACGCCAGTTACTGTCTTCCTTAGCTGAGCCACGGTGCGCTTCATCAATTATGACTAAATCAAAGAAGTCTTTGTCAAACTTTTGATAATGTGTTTCAGTTCCATCTTCACCAGTTAGTTGCTGATAAAGCCCTAGATAAATTTCAAAAGAATTTAATTTTTCAGGAGCAGTCAAAAGTTTTGGTGTAATTTTCGTCATTACCTTTTCGAATGGCCTAAAGTCTTCAGCCATCGTTTGGTCTACTAAGATGTTTCTATCTGCTAAGAATAAAACTCGTTTAGCCAAACCAGCTTTTCGAAGGCGATGAATAATTTGAAAAGCCATGAACGTTTTCCCCGTTCCTGTTGCCATCACAAACATTACTCGTTTTTGTCCTCTGGCAACTGTTTCAATAGTACGGTTGATAGCTATTTGCTGATAATAGCGTGGCGTTTTCATTGAGAAGGCGTCTGTATAGTATGGAGTTGAGATAGCTTCTGTAATTTCGTACGTCAATCCTTTTTCCTTCGTCATACGAGAAAATAATTCTTCACGAGTAGGGAATTCGTCTAACTCCAGCTCACGTTCTTCTCTCGTGATACGGTCGTGTTCAATAAAGCCATCACCATTCGAAGAATAAACAAATGGAACATCTAAAATCTCTCCATATTCAATAGCTTGTTGTAATCCTGCTCGAACGCTGTGTTTATTATCCTTTGCCTCAACAATTGCAATTCGAGTTCCAAATTGGTAATACAGTGAATAGTCTGATTTTTTTCCTTCTTTACGACGAGCCTTATCTCCTCTAACCTCAATTCGACCATCAGTGAAGTATTCTTCGTAAGCGATATGCTCACCATTTTTCCATCCTTTGGATACAATAGCAGGAGTGATGAAATTTGCTTTAATATCCTCCTCACTCATTTCTTTCTTAGACTTTATAAACTCAACCATATTGAACCCTCCGCATTCTAAAAATCTACTTCTCCATAAAATAAACTATCAGAACAAATTATACTTCTATTATATCACACTTATAAAAATACTCTGCTAAATTGTTGAAAATAAGTATGCAATATACTTTCGCATCGCGTCAGATTATCTCCGCATAACACCGCTATTTTCCGCTGTTTTCGGCAGGCGACTTATTATCATTCTATAAGCACTTTCAGTCGGGCTGGTGAGCTATTTTTCAAAAATAAATAATCACATTTAAACATTTTGAAAGTATAAAATATCTACATCAGTCGTTCAAAAACTGGCGTAAATTTTGCTATAATATTTTCGTTTAAATAAAGATTTTTTTATGCCAAACGGATTTTAACAATGCGGATGCTTCCTATTTTACTTCTCTTTTTAGCTCTACTACCGTTTTTCTCAAAGTTTGTCACTGGAGGTAGTTCTTTCAGTTGGAAAGTGTTTTTGATTTTCATAATAGATTGGGTTTTATTGATAGTTTTTGCGATTCAGATTTCTTATATTTTTTGGAGATTGAGTCAAAAGCGGAAAGAATTATCTAATAAATAACGCCAGGCATGTTTTCTAATTTTGGGGTAAGACAATGAATAGCAGAGTAGAATTTCGGATTTTCACCATTGTTGATTTGGACAAGGAAGAAGAACATTTACATGAGATGCATTTGAAAGGTTGGAGGTATAGAACGAGTCGTTTTGGTTTGTTCTATTTTGACCAATGTCAACCAGACGATGTCATCTACCGTATCTATGATTCTAGATTTCTTAAAAAAGTATAAGCATGAACTGCAAGATTTTAGAGATAGAGGTTGGGAATTGATAGGAGCAGGTTCTTGTTCGATTCTTCGTAAATCGTCTTCTGATTTACTTCCAGAGGATCAAGTCTATATGAGTAAGGGGCTCAAATGGGAAGTTATGCGATCTAGACTTCGTTCCTGTACAGCTACTTTCTCAGGTGGTCTTGTTGTTTGTATGAGTTTGTTTAGAGAGGATCTTTCTATGTCTTTCTTTCTTATTTTTGTTTTATATGCTTTTCTGATTTCTTATCTAATTCATGGTTATTTCAGACTAAAAAGGAAATACCGAGTAGATGAATAGCAAGGTTCTAGGTCTTCAGATTGATTTTTAGCACTCTTGATAAAAGAGTGCTAATTTTTTGAGTTTTTGTCTTGACATTCTCTTCTAAGGGTGTATAATAGAATCATAAGTTAGCACTTGGATGCATTGAGTGCTAATTGATCAGACAGAGAGGAGTGATGAGATGGTTACAGAGCGTCAGCAGGATATTTTAAATCTGATTATTGACATCTTTACCAAAACGCACGAACCTGTCGGATCAAAAGCCTTGCAAGAGTCTATTAACTCTAGCAGTGCAACCATTCGTAATGACATGGCGGAACTAGAAAAACAAGGGTTGCTTGAGAAGGCTCATACTTCAAGCGGTCGGATGCCAAGTATTGCTGGTTTTCAGTACTATGTAAAACACTCACTGGATTTTGATCAACTGGCTGAAAATGAGGTATATGAGATTGTCAAAGCCTTTGATCAGGAATTCTTCAAATTGGAGGATATTCTGCAAGAGGCTGCTAACTTGCTAACAGACCTGAGTGGCTGTACGGTAGTGGCACTGGATGTTGAGCCCAGCAGGCAACGTTTGACAGCCTTTGATATCGTTGTTTTGGGGCAACATACAGCCTTGGCGGTATTTACCCTAGACGAGTCGCGAACGGTTACTAGTCAGTTTCTGATTCCAAGGAACTTCTTGCAGGAAGATTTGCTGAAACTGAAGAGCATCATTCAGGAACGTTTCCTCGGTCACACCGTTTTAGATATTCACTACAAGATTCGGACGGAGATTCCGCAGATTATCCAGCGTTACTTTACAACAACGGACAATGTGATCGATCTCTTTGAACATATCTTTAAGGAAATGTTCAACGAAAACATTGTGGTGGCGGGCAAGGTTAATCTCTTGAATTTTGCCAATCTAGCAGTCTATCAGTTCTTTGATCAACCGCAAAAGGTGGCTCTGGAGATTCGTGAGGGGTTGCGTGAAGATCAGATGCAAAACGTCCGTGTTGCAGACAGTCAGGAGTCCTGTCTAGCTGACCTAGCTGTGATTAGTAGCAAGTTCCTCATTCCTTATCGGGGAGTTGGAATTCTAGCCATTATCGGTCCAGTCAATCTGGATTACCAACAGCTAATCAACCAAGTCAATGTGGTCAACCGTGTTTTGACCATGAAGTTGACAGATTTTTACCGCTACCTCAGCAGTAATCATTACGAAGTACATTAAGATTGAAATCATTAAAGGAGGCGAAAATGGCCCAAGATATAAAAAATGAAGAAGTAGAAGAAGTTCAAGAAGAGGAAGTTGTGGAAACAGCTGAAGAAACAACTCCTGAGAAGTCTGAGTTGGACTTGGCGAATGAACGTGCAGATGAGTTCGAAAACAAATACCTTCGCGCTCATGCGGAAATGCAAAATATCCAACGCCGTGCCAATGAAGAACGTCAAAACTTGCAACGTTATCGTAGCCAGGACTTGGCAAAAGCAATCTTACCATCTCTTGACAACCTTGAGCGTGCACTTGCAGTTGAAGGTTTGACAGATGATGTGAAGAAGGGCTTGGGGATGGTGCAAGAAAGCTTGATTCACTCTTTGAAAGAAGAAGGAATTGAAGAAATCGCAGCAGATGGCGAATTTGACCATAACTACCATATGGCCATCCAAACTCTCCCAGCAGACGATGAACACCCAGCAGATACCATCGCCCAAGTTTTCCAAAAAGGCTACAAACTCCATGACCGCATCCTACGCCCAGCAATGGTAGTGGTGTATAACTAAGATACAAAGCCCGTAAAAAGCTCGCAGTAAAAATAGGAGATTGACGAAGTGTTCGATGAACACAAGAAAATCTATCTTTTTTACTCAGAGCTTAGGGCGTGTTCGATTCGGCAATTCTGACGGTAGCTAAAGCAACTCGTCAGAAAATGGCAATCGCTATGGCATTTGCCTAGCCTCCTTATTAACTCGTCGTCGAAATAAAATCGATTTCGACTTCTCGTGTCGCAATTTACATAATAGAAAACTTGTCCGAAACGACAATAAACTATGAAGAAAGATAAGAGGCAAGCCGGAGGCTTGCAAGGAAGATATTTCCCGCCGTGGTAAAAGTTTCAGTAGCTTTTGCTACTGAAATAGGGGATTTTTGAGACAATAGGCTCAAAAATAAGTGATGAAATCCCGAAGGGAGTTGCTCACGTCCCCACCACTTAAGGGAAATATAAAAAAAGAAAATTAACTAACAAGGAGAAAAACACATGTCTAAAATTATCGGTATTGACTTAGGTACAACAAACTCAGCAGTAGCAGTTCTTGAAGGAACTGAATCAAAAATCATCGCAAACCCAGAAGGAAACCGCACAACTCCATCTGTAGTCTCATTCAAAAACGGAGAAATCATTGTTGGTGACGCTGCGAAACGTCAAGCAGTTACAAACCCAGATACAGTTATCTCTATCAAATCTAAAATGGGAACTTCTGAAAAAGTTTCTGCTAATGGAAAAGAATACACTCCACAAGAAATCTCAGCTATGATTCTTCAATACTTGAAAGGATACGCTGAAGACTATCTTGGTGAAAAAGTAACCAAAGCAGTTATCACAGTTCCTGCTTACTTCAACGACGCTCAACGTCAAGCAACAAAAGACGCTGGTAAAATTGCTGGTCTTGAAGTAGAACGTATTGTTAACGAACCAACTGCAGCAGCTCTTGCTTATGGTTTGGACAAGACTGACAAAGAAGAAAAAATCTTGGTATTTGACCTTGGTGGTGGTACATTCGACGTCTCTATCCTTGAATTGGGTGACGGTGTCTTCGACGTATTGTCAACTGCAGGGGACAACAAACTTGGTGGTGACGACTTTGACCAAAAAATCATTGACCACTTGGTAGCAGAATTCAAGAAAGAAAACGGTATTGACTTGTCTACTGACAAGATGGCAATGCAACGTTTGAAAGATGCAGCTGAAAAAGCGAAGAAAGACCTTTCTGGTGTAACTTCAACTCAAATCAGCTTGCCATTTATCACTGCAGGTGAAGCTGGCCCTCTTCACTTGGAAATGACTTTGACTCGTGCGAAATTTGACGATTTGACTCGTGACCTTGTAGAACGTACAAAAGTTCCAGTTCGTCAAGCCCTTTCGGATGCAGGTTTGAGCTTGTCAGAAATCGACGAAGTTATCCTTGTTGGTGGTTCAACTCGTATCCCTGCCGTTGTTGAAGCTGTTAAAGCTGAAACTGGTAAAGAACCAAACAAATCAGTAAACCCTGACGAAGTAGTTGCTATGGGTGCGGCTATCCAAGGTGGTGTGATTACTGGTGATGTCAAAGACGTTGTCCTTCTTGACGTAACACCATTGTCACTTGGTATCGAAACAATGGGTGGAGTCTTCACAAAACTCATCGACCGCAATACAACAATCCCAACATCTAAATCACAAGTCTTCTCAACTGCGGCAGACAACCAACCAGCCGTTGATATCCACGTTCTTCAAGGTGAACGCCCAATGGCAGCAGATAACAAGACTCTTGGACGTTTCCAATTGACAGATATCCCAGCTGCACCTCGTGGAATTCCTCAAATCGAAGTAACATTTGATATCGACAAGAACGGTATCGTGTCTGTTAAAGCTAAAGACCTTGGAACTCAAAAAGAACAAACAATTGTCATCCAATCAAACTCAGGTTTGACTGACGAAGAAATTGACCGCATGATGAAAGATGCAGAAGCTAACGCTGAAGCAGATAAGAAACGTAAAGAAGAAGTTGACCTTCGTAACGAAGTAGACCAAGCGATCTTTGCGACTGAAAAGACAATCAAGGAAACTGAAGGCAAAGGATTCGACGCAGAACGTGACGCTGCCCAATCTGCCCTTGATGACCTTAAAAAAGCTCAAGAAGACAACAACTTGGACGATATGAAAGCAAAACTTGAAGCATTGAACGAAAAAGCTCAAGGACTTGCTGTTAAACTCTACGAACAAGCAGCAGCAGCGCAACAAGCTCAAGCAGGAGCAGAAGGCACACAAGCAACAGGAAACGCAGGCGATGACGTCGTAGACGGAGAGTTTACTGAAAAGTAAGATGAGTGTATTGGCTGAAGAATATCTAAAAAATACACGAAAAGTTTATAATGATTTCTGTAATAAAGCTGATAGTTATGAGTCTGCAAAAGATTTTATAGATAATATTCCAGCAGTATATTTGGCTAGGTATAAAGCAATTATTTTAGCTGAGCATGAAAGTTGTGTTAAAAATGATGAGGCGGTAAGGAATTTTGTTACTTCAGTATTGTTGTCAGCGCTAGTATCAGCACTAGTATCAGCAACCATACAAAAACCAGAATTTATAATATCGTTTATAATGGGCATGATTTGGGTTGTCGGTGTATTCCTTCTAATCTATTGGAATTTTATAGCAAATACTAAGAAGAGACAAAAATATATAAATATTTCTGTACTTATAGGATATTTAAAATCAAAATAAAGTTAATTTACTTATTTGCAGAGGTTGCAACCCAGCCTCTGTTTTTCGATAAAAAGGGACGGAATATCATTTGTTTGGGTTTTGTCTCATCAATATGAAAGAAAGGAACAAATGTGTTCAGGGAATTGAACACGGGTTCCCAAATTTCTTACTTAATATAACAGAAAGGAATTGAACCCGACCTAAATTCTCGGAAAAAAGATAAATCTGTCTAGGAGCATCGCTCCAGCGTCAGATTTCCTATTTTTCAGTCGAATTTTACGGTCTTGGTATCTTGTATGAACAATACTGAATTTTATGATCGTCTGGGGGTGTCAAAAAACGCTTCGGCAGACGAGATCAAAAAGGCTTATCGTAAGCTTTCGAAAAAATATCACCCAGATATCAATAAGGAGCCTGGTGCTGAGGAAAAGTACAAGGAAGTTCAAGAAGCCTATGAGACTTTGAGTGACGACCAAAAACGGGCTGCCTATGACCAATATGGTGCTGCAGGCGCCAATGGTGGATTTGGAGGCTTCGGTGGTGGAGCTGGCGGTTTCAATGGGGCAGGTGGCTTCGGTGGTTTTGAGGACATTTTCTCAAGTTTCTTCGGCGGAGGCGGTGCTTCACGCAATCCAAATGCTCCTCGCCAAGGGGATGACCTCCAGTATCGTGTGAACTTGACCTTTGAAGAAGCTATTTTTGGAGCTGAAAAAGAAGTTAAATACAACCGTGAAGCAAGCTGTCGTACATGTAATGGCTCAGGTGCTAAGCCAGGAACCAGTCCAGTCACTTGTGGACGCTGTCATGGTGCTGGTGTCATTAACGTCGATACGCAGACTCCGCTTGGTATGATGCGTCGTCAAGTAACCTGTGATGTCTGTCATGGTCGCGGAAAAGAAATCAAAGATCCATGTACAACATGTCACGGAACAGGGCATGAAAAACAAGATCATAGCGTACATGTCAAAATTCCTGCTGGTGTGGAAACTGGTCAACAAATTCGCCTAGCTGGTCAAGGTGAAGCTGGATTTAACGGTGGACCTTATGGTGACTTGTACGTGGTTGTTTCTGTGGAAGCCAGCGATAAGTTTGAACGTGAAGGAACTACTATCTTCTACAATCTCAACCTCAACTTTGTCCAAGCAGCTCTTGGTGACACAGTAGATATTCCAACTGTTCACGGTGATGTTGAATTGGTTGTCCCAGAGGGAACTCAGACTGGTAAGAAATTCCGCCTACGTGGCAAAGGAGCTCCGAGTCTTCGTGGTGGTGCAGTTGGTGACCAATATGTTACCGTTAATGTCGTAACACCAACAGGCTTGAACGATCGTCAAAAAGCAGCCTTGAAAGAATTTGCAGCTGCTGGTGATTTAAAAGTCAATCCAAAGAAAAAGGGCTTCTTTGACCATATTAAAGATGCCTTTGAAGGAGAATAATACTCTTCGAAAATCAAATTCAAACCACGTCAGCGTTGCCTTGCCGTACTCAAGTACAGCCTGCGGCTAGCTTCCTAGTTTGCTCTTTGATTTTCATTGAGTATAAACAAAAAGAGCCGAGTGGCTCTTTTTGTTTATAGATTTTTTAAGACTTTCCTTAAGTAATGACGGACGGTAGCGATCTTCTTCGAAGTTCCATACCTAAACTTTGAGCCTAGGTCTCAAAGTTTCCGGACGAGTCTGAGACAAAAAGATTTTGATTTCAGGAATTCTTTATTATAAATTTTAAAAATCGATAGATTAGATAAAAAAGCGAACAAGACAGAATTCTGAGTGTCAGATAACTCGTTTTGTTCGCTTTTTATATTGAAGATTAGACTTTTATCCCAGACTCGTTTTCAGTACGGCGGAAAATCTTCGATTTAGTTGTGAAATGGTGAATGATACTCTTTAAAAATCTCCTCAAACCACGTCAGCGTCGGCTTGTCTACAACCTCAAAACTGTGTTTTGAGCTGACTTTGTCAGTTCTATTCACAACCTCAAAACGGTGTTTTGAGCAGCCTGCGCCTAGCTTTCTAGTTTGCTCTTTGATTTTTATTGAGTATGAGTTGCCTAAATTATGATGTATAGTTGATGGGATATAACTTGTTTACGTTTTAAAAAAGAGCCGACTGGCTCTTTTTACTTATCTTCGATTTCCTGTGTTTCTTTAATCACAGCTAGTCTAGTCTGGATATCCTTTTCCAAGACCTTAAACTTGTAAGTCAGGTCTTCTTGATATTCCTTGATGAGTTCTTTTTGCTGGTCAATGATTTGTAGGCTGTTTTGGATAATATCCACATCGTCCTTGATAGCTTGAACGCGGTCAGTGGTATTCAAGACTTCATCTGTGATGGTTTGGCGATTTTTTGTGAGCAGATAACTTCCAGCTGCAGCTCCTGCAAATAGCAATAGATTGGATAATTTCATGGCAACTCCTTAGGCATTTTTGATGGTTTCAGCGACTTGAGCGAGTTTGTCAAAGTCTGGTTCGTGGGCGATAAAATCAATCTTAAGGTCATCGTCAGCACTGTAGCGAGGTACGAGGTGAACATGGGTATGAAAGACGGTTTGACCTGCGACTTCTTCACAGTTAGCAATGATATTCATACCAGTAGCCTTGGTAGCTTTCATGACTTTTTGAGCTACTTTTGGTACTTGGGCAAAGAGTTGGCTGGCGCTAGTAGCATCCATTTCTAAAAGATTACGATAGTGTTCTTTTGGCACGACCAAGGTGTGTCCTGGTGTCACTTGAGAGATATCAAGAAAGGCAAGAACCTGCTCATCTTCATATACTTTTGAAGCAGGAATTTCCCCTGCGATGATTTTACAAAAAATGCAATCTGACATAAAATCTACCTCTACTGTACTGAATTTTGATATAATATAGCTACATTATACCAGATTTGGAGAAAATATGTTAGAAATTAAAAACCTGACAGGTGGCTATGTTCATGTCCCTGTTTTGAAAGATGTGTCTTTTACTGTTGAAAGTGGGCAGTTGGTCGGTTTGATTGGTCTCAATGGTGCTGGAAAATCGACGACCATCAATGAAATTATCGGTCTGTTGACACCTTATAGTGGCTCCATCAATATCAATGGCCTGACCCTGCAAGGAGATGCGACTAGCTACCGCAAGCAAATTGGCTACATTCCTGAGACACCTAGCTTGTATGAGGAATTGACCCTCAGAGAGCATATCGAAACGGTTGCCATGGCTTATGGTATTGAGCAAGATCTTGCTTTTGATCGAGTAGAACCTTTGTTAAAAATGTTCCGTCTGGACCAGAAATTAGACTGGTTCCCTGTTCATTTTTCAAAAGGGATGAAGCAGAAGGTCATGATTATCTGTGCTTTTGTGGTGGATCCAAGTCTTTTCATCGTGGATGAGCCTTTCCTTGGTCTTGACCCGTTGGCTATTGCGGACTTGATTCAGCTTTTGGAAGTGGAAAAGCAAAAAGGCAAGTCTATTCTCATGAGTACCCACGTGCTGGATTCAGCGGAAAAGATGTGTGATGCTTTTGTCATTCTTCACAAAGGGGAAGTGCGTGCTAAGGGAAATCTCCTGCAACTGCGCGAAGCCTTTAACATGCCTGAGGCTAGTTTGAATGATATTTACTTGGCTCTGACCAAAGAGGAGGACCTATGAAAGACTTGTTTTTAAAGAGAAAGCAGGCTTTTCGTAAGGAGTGTCTTGGTTATCTACGTTATGTTCTCAATGACCACTTTGTCTTGTTCCTGCTTGTCCTGCTGGGCTTTCTAGCCTACCAGTACAGTCAACTCTTGCAAGATTTTCCTGAAAATCATTGGCCCATCCTTTTGTTTGTAGGAATTACCTCTGTTTTACTGTTGCTTTGGGGTGGAATTGCCACCTATATGGAGGCTCCAGACAAGCTCTTTCTCTTAGTTGGAGAAGAGGAAATCAAGCTCCATCTCAAGCGTCAAACTGGCATTTCCCTAGTCTTTTGGCTCTTTGTACAGACCCTTTTCTTGCTTTTATTTGCGCCCTTATTTTTAGCCA
The DNA here is from genome assembly GCF_013276805.1 of Streptococcus sp. 1449. NCBI lineage: Bacteria > Bacillati > Bacillota > Bacilli > Lactobacillales > Streptococcaceae > Streptococcus > Streptococcus sp. 1449. The sequence goes on along the minus strand of NZ_VMLS01000003.1, from coordinate 107,085 downwards.
TGGGTTATGGCTTGCCTGTCTTCCTAATCTATGTGCTTTTGTTTGGGTTAGGTAAATATTTCCTCTTTCGTCAAAAGGCCAGCAAATTTTTCACTGAAACTGGACTGAACTGGGACTATGTCATTTCCCAAGAAAGCAAGCGCAAACAAGTCTTGCTTCGTTTCTTTGCCCTCTTTACGCAGGTAAAGGGAATTTCAAACAGCGTCAAGCGTCGTGCCTATCTGGACTTTATCCTAAAGGTTGTTCAGAAGGTGCCTGGGAAGATTTGGCAAAATCTCTATCTTCGTTCTTATTTGCGAAATGGAGATCTCTTTGCGCTCAGTCTCCGTCTGCTCCTACTTTCCTTGCTGGCGCAGGTCTTTATCGAGCAAGCTTGGATTGCGACAGCAGTGGTAGTTCTCTTTAACTACCTCTTGCTCTTCCAGTTGCTGGCCCTCTATCATGCCTTTGACTACCAGTATTTGACTCAACTCTTTCCACTGGACAAGGGGCAAAAGGAAAAAGGCTTGCAGGCGGTAGTCCGAGGATTGACCAGTTTTGTTTTACTTGTGGAATTAGTTGTCGGGTTGATTACCTTCCAAGAAAAACTAGCCCTTCTAGCCTTGCTGGGTGCAGGTTTGGTTTTACAAGTCTTGTATTTGCCTTATCAGGTAAAACGTCAGATGCAGGACTAACATTGCCTATATGACACTAAAAAAGAAGTTGAGTTCAGTTTGCCTCAACTTCTTTTATTTTCTACAAGATAATGGTTGGCCCGTAGAGGCTCAACTTGGTCTTGACTTGGTCAAAGTGGAAGCGGTCATAGGCCCGCCAAGCGGCGCGAGTTGGAGCATCTGGATCAAGAGCGCTGAGTCCCATGAGAAGACTGGAAGTCTGGTAAAATTTTTCCAGTTCAATCAAGACTCGATTATCCACTGTCTCAGCCTTGGCTAAAAAACCAAGAATAGAGTTTAATTGCTCCTGAAAGCGGACGTCGTCAGCGGTTGCCTGTTTGCATGCTTGGTAGGCTTTATTTAAGTCAGTAATCAAAGCCTGAGCTGTTTTGATGGGGTTTGTGTCTGTCATTTACGTGACCTCCTATATAATTTATGTTTTAAGGTAAGGGATTGTGTAAATCTCCTAGTGAGGCACCTATATTATTAGCAACATTGCCAACTATGTTGCCCCAATCAATGATACATTTACCATTATCAAGATTAGCTTTATTATATGAATATCCATTTCTACATAGTACATTATCGCTAATCATATGAAACGGAGAATACCATCCATATGGAATACTACCGCCATTTATATGAGAAAGTTCGATTGATGTTAATTGTTTTGTTTTATTTGACTTGGCCATAATTTTCTCCTTGTTATATTTACGTCAATTGCAATAGAGTATATTTATAGGGTGTTAATCATGGTGGATGTGAATAAATCATATGCACCCCTCCTTTTTTGATGATTTTTAAAGTTGTTGCAAACATAGTCTTTCTATAATCATAGTCTATCACTTTTATCTCCTTTTTCACCATCAAATCTTTAATTGTCCTTGAAATTTCCTGAATGGTCCTGTTAAGATTTTATGATAAAATAGTTGTAAGCTCATCATGATGTTGTAGAAAAATAGTCCTTTTAGGAGTTTTCAAAGACTGTTTAGGATTGGGTGTGCTTGTGTTAGACCTTTTCTGTTATTCTTTTCTTAGGAGGAGAATCCAATGAAACATATGATTATTCAGACACAGAAAACAGTTTATAAAGTAAACATCGACGATGTCTACTATATCCAAACACATCCAACTAAAGCCCATACCGTACAGATTGTTACAGAAGAAGCTAGTTTTAATATGGTTCAAAATTTAAGTGATCTTGAGAACCAATATGGGGAAACCTTGATGAGATGTCATCGAAATTGTTTGGTCAATCTTGATAAAGTAAAATCGATTGATTTTCAAGAAAGAATCCTTTTTCTCGGAGAAGAAGGTCAATACGCTGTCAAGTATGCCAGACGTCGCTATAGAGAAATTCGCCAAAAATGGTTGAAACAAGGAGAGTAAGAAGATGAGAATATTTGTTTTAGAAGATGATTTTTCCCAACAGACTAGGATTGAAACGACGATTGAGAAACTCTTGCAAGAACATCAGATCATTCCTAGCTCTTTTGAGGTATTTGGCAAGCCAGACCAGCTGCTGGCAGAGGTGCATGAGAAGGGAGCCCATCAACTATTCTTTTTGGACATTGAGATTCGAAATGAGGAGATGAAGGGTCTGGAAGTGGCTAGAAAGATTCGGGATTGGGATCCTTATGCTCTCATCGTCTTTGTGACGACTCACTCAGAGTTTATGCCCCTGTCCTTTCGCTACCAAGTGTCTGCTTTGGACTACATTGATAAGGCCTTGTCAGCAGAGGAGTTTGAATCTCGGATCGAGACAGCCCTCCTCTATGCCAATAGTCAAGATAGTAAGAGCCTGGCGGAAGATTGCTTTTACTTTAAATCAAAATTTGCCCAATTCCAGTATCCTTTTAAAGAGGTTTATTATCTTGAAACGTCGCCTAGAGCCCATCGTGTTATTCTCTATACCAAGACAGACAGGCTGGAATTTACGGCGAGTTTAGAGGAGGTTTTTAAGCAGGAACCCCGTCTCTTGCAGTGCCATCGCTCTTTTCTTATCAATCCAGCAAATGTGGTGCATTTAGATAAGAAAGAAAAACTGCTTTTCTTTCCCAATGGTGGAAGTTGTCTGATCGCGCGTTATAAGGTCAGGGAAGTGTCTGAGGCTATTAATAACTTACACTGAACTAGGAGAGTTTATGAATATTGTTTGGATATTATTGCATACACTCATTACTAATGGGCTAGAAATTGTCATTTTCTTTAAGGTAGATGGAATTAATCTTACTTTCGAGAGGATTTTTAAAGCCTTTCTTTTGAAGATACTGTTGGCCTTTGTTTTTGTAATGATTGGCTATATGGTAGGAAATGTTTACCTATCTTATTTTATGGAACCCTTGTACGGCATATGCTTGTCTTTCTTATTGTTAAGAGGGCTTCCTAAAAAACTCCTTTTCTTTTATGGTCTCTTTCCAATGATATTGGTGAATCTCTTTTATAGAGGAGTCTCCTATTTTGTGCTTCCATTTTTGGGACAAGGGCAAGTATATGATGGCTACTCATTTACTGGGTTATGTATAATAATTTTCAATTTCTTCATTTCTCTAGCCTTTTTGAAATGGTTGGACTATGATTTTACTAGTTTGAGAAGGGAGATTCTCGATACAGGTTTTCAAAAGTCCCTGACTAAGATTAACTGGATAATGGGGGCTTACTATTTGGTGATACAAAGTCTGTCTTACTTTGAATATGAGCAAGGTATTCAATCAACGACTGTTCGCCATCTCATCCTAGTGTTCTACCTCCTATTTTTTATGGGGGTTATCAAGAAATTGGATACCTATTTGAAGGACAAACTCCATGATAGACTGAACCAAGAGCAGGCCTTGCGCTATAGAGATATGGAACGCTATAGTCGGCATATAGAGGAGCTTTACAAGGAAGTAAGGAGTTTTCGCCATGACTACACCAACCTCTTGACTAGTTTACGTCTGGGTATTGAAGAGGAGGATATGGAGCAGATAAAAGAGGTCTACGGCTCCGTCTTAAAAGATTCCAGTCAGAAATTGCAGGACAATAAATATGACCTTGGGCGATTGTTGAATGTTCGGGACCGCGCCCTCAAAAGTCTCCTAGCAGGGAAATTTCTAAAAGCTAGAGAAAAGAACATTGTCTTTAATGTTGAAGTTCCTGAGGAGATTCAGGTTGAGGGGATGAGCCTACTTGATTTTCTAACCATTGTGTCTATCCTTTGTGATAATGCTATTGAAGCCAGTGCAGAGACTAGTCAACCTCATGTTTCAATTGCCTTTTTTAAAAATGGAGCACAGGAGACCTTTATCATTGAAAACTCCATCAAAAAAGAGAGCATAGATATTTCTGAAATCTTCTCCTTTGGAGCCAGTTCTAAAGGGGAGGATAGAGGAGTTGGTCTCTATACCGTCATGAAGATTGTGGAAAGTTATCCCAATGCTAGTCTCAATACTACCTGTCAAGATCAAGTCTTTCGTCAGGTGCTTACTATGATACCTACAGAATGATGAAAAAAATAAGACCGAGAGTTCTTGTTACTCGGTCTTATTTTTTATAGTTGTATTGGATGATGAAGTCCTTTCGTATTGTTATGCTTAATTATATTAAGGCTGTATAAGATATCTTCCCACAGTCCTCCACCTGTAATTTGGTTGAGTTCGGTAGTTGTTAGTTCTTGAAATGAAGTTAGGTTTTGTTTCTTATCCATGTTATGATTCTCCTTTTTGATAAGATAATAAATAGTTATAGAGTGTTATCTGAAAATTAATCAGAATGGGTTAAAATTTTATCTTTGAAATAATCAAAATATGTTTTCTTTGCAGTTACACTAGTGACGCGACCTTGTAAGCCATATTGGATGAGTTTACTATCCTCATTAGATAGTTTTGCAAGAGCGGTTAATTTAAAGAGATTACCTTGCTCTGTTCTGGTAGGAGTTTGATCAATTGTCTGAAGTTGACCGATAATGGTGGTGCCGTGATTTCCAATCTTCTCCAGTTTTAATCTTACAGTTTGTCCTTTATCTAGTAGAGGTAGATAGTCAGAAGATACGTAGTAAGTGATTAGTACTTCTCTTGTATCTGTGATGACAGGGAATATTTGAGCAATTTCTGTACCAGTTGGAATTCTATTTTTACCTTCAAATTCACTGTTTAAGTGAATGATACCTTTACTTGGGGCGGTTAAGGTATTGTTTTCTAAGCGCTGTGTCGCTTGATCTAGTTGTACTGTTAATTCTGTTAATTGATTCTCCACGGTTAGTTGTTGCTGTGAGGCTGTCTGTAAAAATTGAGTACGGAGTACTTCAATTTTGGTTGCTAAACTATTATCATAAGTTGCTACACTTCCGATACCAGCTTGCTGAATTTTGAGGCTTGCGATAGATGATTCAAGACCTGCAATACTTTGATTAATTTGAGATAAAAATGGCTCCTCTGCAGTTCCTTGTGTTTGTCCTTGTGAGGCTACAAGATAACGATTCAAAATTGACTGGTGCGGATTGCCAGTTGGTAAGCGTGCTCTGTTATTTATGATAGCATCTCTCAACTCTTGATATTCTCCAATTTGTTGTTGAACTTTTGTAATTTCTTGTTCGATGGCTGATGAACTGCTATTGGCAAGATTAGCTTGATTTGAAACTTCGGTGTTAGTCTTTGTGATACCCAGTTCAATATCATGGGATTGTTTAGTAAAATTCCTAAAGGTATTATGGTAGCCAAATTCATCCTCGCCAGAAAAAAGATCAGTCGCTTTTTCTAAGCTTTGTTTCAAAATTCCAAGTCCTTCTTTTTGCTTCTCAAGTCTTTGTAATTGAGTTTCTAAGGCAGTTTTCTGACTTTCTTCCATTGTTTCAGAGTATTTGATGAGTAAGTCACCTTTTTCAACTACTTGATTTGCCACTAAATGATTAGCTAGGATAGGATTATCACTTGTTGACTGAATAGATGCAATGACACTTGTAGGGGCGATTTCTCCTTGGGAAGTAACAGTAATTTCTTTTGTGGCAACAAGGGAGAAAATCAAGATGAAAGTAAATAGTAATGAAAGAGGTATAATTAACATTGTCGCATAGTTATGGTAACGTCTCTGATAAAACTCGACGCTTCTAAAAAGATTAGGATTCATGACATTCTCCTTATTTATTGAATAGATGATGGTAGAAGCCTTGCGCCTGCATTAACTCTTGGTGACTACCAACTTCAATGATTTTCCCCTGGTCAAGAACAATGACACGGTTAGTTCGTTCGGCTATACTGAGACGATGGGCTACAAAGAGAATGGTTTTATCAGTTAGGGACATAAGATTATCTATAACTTTTTTCTCAGTCAAGACATCAAGACCGCTAGTAGCTTCATCTAGTATTAAAACAGGAGCTTTAGTTAAAAGAGCACGAGCGAGAGCGATTCGTTGCTTTTGTCCTCCTGATAGACCAGCTCCATCAGAGAGCTGAGTTTGATAGCCCATAGGCATTCTTTCAATGTCTTGACGGATTTCAGCTAATTCACAAGCTCTTAGAATATCTTCTTGGCTAATCATATGATTACCACCCAAGGTTAAGTTTTCCAAGATAGAGCCATTAAAGATATAGGCTTGTTGAGGTAGGTAATTAATATGACGGCGCAAGACTTTCTTATCAATGTTTTTAATATCCTGATGATTGATGGAAATATGTCCTTTGTAAGGTTCAAAGAAATTGACAATCATTTTGGCTAAAGTTGTTTTACCAGAACCACTAACTCCAACTAGGCTAACCTTATCTCCTTGTTTAATCGTGAGATTAATATCTGTTAAGGTATCTCGTCCAAAACCATACTTATAAGAAAGGTCATCAAATTCAATATCTCCCATCAAAAAATGTGAATGAACAGGATTTTCTTGAACTTGAAATTCAGATTCGACTAGATAGACCTCGTTCAAACGGTTATTAGCGACCTTCGCAGATTGGAGTTTGGTTTGGAGGTTGATAATATTTTCCATAGGAGTTGTAAAGTAAGAAAGAAGTGTGTTAAAGGTAATCAGCTGACCGATAGAAATTTTACTCGACATGACTAATTGAGCGCCAAACCATAGGATAAGGATATTCAGAACTAATTTTGTTCCCTGCTTTAAACTCGTTTGTAAAATAGAATATTTACTGAGCTTAAAGGATTTTTCCAAATAATCTACAAATTCGCTGTCTATATTTTGATAGCGATTTTCTTCACTCGTGAGCGACTTTATAGTTTCAATCCCGTTGATATCTTCGATAATGGCAGAGCTAACCATAGAATTACTTTGCATGACATCATGGTTCATTTTTTCGAAAGGCTTCATAAAAGAAAAGATGATGAACATGTATATAGGAATGGAAATAAGAGAAAGAAGGAAGAGATTAGGGTTTTGTGCCAGTAAGACTCCCCCTACAAGAATCAGAATAGAAACATCCAGAAAAAGAGATAGAATGGTAGAAGCCAAGGCATCTATAATAGAGTTAGCATCTGTGAACCGTGAAATGATTTCTCCTGTACGACGTGTCGCAAAGAAAGACATAGGAAGTTCAAAAATATGGCGAATATAGGATAAAATCACATCAATGCTTAATCTCTGGCTCAGAACGGTTAGGAGATAATCTCTGGAGAAGCTCATGACTTGTTGGAGGATATAGGTTACAACCAGACCAACTGAGATGATTCCTAAAGTTGATTTCATCTGATTTGGGATGTATTCATCTAAGATTCCTTGGAGATAATAAGAACCACCGATATTGATAATCGTGACCAATAAGCTTGAGAGAACAATGTAAGCAATGAGAGATTTTTGTTTGAAAATCAGAGGAAGGAAGCTTAGTAGACCATTCTTTTTATCTTTATGGGGTTGATAGCTGGGTTTGGGAGCTAGAAAAATAGCTACTCCAGTCCATTCAGAGAAAAAGCGTTCTTTTGACATTTTAGTGATTTTTACAGAAGGGTCAGGATCACCAATAATCAGATAGTCTTTCTTTGTTTGATAGACAACATAGTAATGTTGGAGTTTTCCTTCTTTGTTAACGTGAACGATAAATGGATAGGGGACATCACTCATGTCAAAGAGAGTTTTATCTGCTTGAACAGGTCTTGTTTCAAAGCCCATTTCATCAGCGGCTTTTACAATGCCAAGAGCAGTCGTTCCTTCTTTATTGGTCTTTGCAAGTTCTCTCAAGTGAGCTAGAGAAAAATCTGAACCATAGAATTTAGCAATCGAGGCTAAGGCAGCAACACCGCAGTCTCTAGCATCTATTTGAGGAACAAATGTACGTTTATAAGAAGTCATTGGCAATTCCTTTCATATAGTGGATAGGTCTATTATGACATAAAAACAATTTCATGCTTTATAAAATCTTGAATAGTCATTGAAATGTCCTGAATGGTAAAAAAGTGATTAGAAATTATCTTTTAAAAAAATTTTAGAGGTGGTTTTAAATAAAAAAGCTAATTCAAGACGTTTCGATGACAATTCAAGATTTGGATGAAAAATTTTAAAAAACAATGATATACTAAACTTGTCAAAGTTGCAACAAGACAAAAATTAAAAATAAAAAAGGAGTATTTGTCATGAATACAAAAATGATGTCACAATTTTCTGTTATGGATAATGAAATGCTTGCTCGTGTTGAAGGTGGAGATAAAGTAGGGGCTGGAGAAGTTGTTCAAGCATTAGGAATTTGTACAATAGGAGGTGCAGCTCTGGGGAGTGTTATCCCAGTTGTGGGAACTCTTGCCGGCGGGATTTTAGGAGCACAGTTTTGTACAGCGGCTTGGGGAGCTTTTAGAGCAAGTTAAACTTTTAGAGATATAGTAGATTGAGAATAGTAGTAAAAGGAGGTGATTTATATGAAATACAGATTATTTCTTATTATTTTCTTGAGTAGTGTTTTGGATATTCTTTTAGGTACATTTTTGAAAATCTCGAATGTATCGATTGGATGGCTTGTTCTCTACAGTGGCTTATTTGAAGCAGGAGTTTTCCTTCTTGCTAATAAAGGTTTGGCGGTAAAAATTAAGGAAGCAGACATTCAAAATCGCTTTAAATTTATTTTTGGAAAAACGCTATGGTTTCAAATTCTTTTGCTCATCTTTTTGATGGTCAAACTGTATCTTGGTTTGGAGGCGAGGCTAATCTTATTCTATGGAAATATTTTAATTGTCTTTAATGCCTTAGTTTATCTTTTGTCTACTAGCCAAATTAATTTAACAAAGAAAGTGTGAAAAGAATGGAACAATCAGTAAATAATTTCATCATTTTACCTGATGAAAAACTAACAACGATAACAGCTGGAGATAAACAACTTGCAGACAGATTTTTAAGTGGAGTAGGTGGTGCGGTTGAGGGGATTTCGCTTTGTGCGCAGACAATCCCTTTCCCAACCCCGCAGATTTATTTAATTTGTGCAGCTGGTGGGGCGGCAGTTTCAGTTTTATGGCCACATTAGAGAAACCTGATTATGCATATATAACACAAAAAAGCATCCAGAATCGGTATGAAACCAAGGATTCTAGATGCTTTTCTCTTTTCACCCATTGGGTGCTGTTTTTACTGGAAAAAAGGGAGTTTCTCCTTTATGATATAAGTTCAAAAAATAAAAACAAAAGGACACTCCAATGCTCAGTATATCAAATAAGTCTATGAAAAACAATACTTTATCACACTTTTCTTTCGATGGTGGAAATCTGATCAATCAAGCTGGTTCTCTGCTTTTCAAATAACTCTTCACAAAGTTGAATCTAAAAGAAATCAGGTCAAAACACCTTGTGACCGATGATAAGCGACGCTATTATCACTATTCGGATATCGATATTGTCATCCAATTTCTTTTAGTGATTATTAACCTGGCTTCTATTTTGGTCACTGTTTACCTCACTAGGAAAATGAGAGTTTGAAGATGATGATTTGGTTAGTCCTAGAACCAATCAACTTATGTATATCGGCTTGACAGGTTTTATGTCTATTATCTATTTGTATAGAGGTATCACAGTAGCAGAATCCTATCAACAACTAATCGCTTATATTGGCGCTATTCTCTGCTCAACCATCATGCTTCTGCTCATTTGGGGTTTGAAGTATTATAAAAAGTAGAGCTTAATGAAGTATAAAAGAAAAGGGTAAGTGTTTTCGTAATACTTATCCTTTTATAATGAAGTTTTTGCAATTCAAGATGTTTCGATGACCATTTAAGATTTATATGAATTTGTAATCTTAAATAAGGTAAGATAAAGATAACAAATGTAAAGGAGTATTCTTATGAAGAAACAAAATATAAAATCGCTATTACTTGTACCACTTGTATTTGCATCTATTACTGCAGGTCTTGCATATGCAGAAGAACAGCCTACTACTTCATCTATCCAGGCGAATGATAGTTTTCTTGTGGCACCAGATTTGCCATCGGCTAAGAAAAAGGTGGAGCATAAACCTTCTGTTGTAACCCCAGAAGAGTATGAGAAGAATGTTACGGACTTTAAAAAGATAGATATTGAAGCCGTTCGTCAATCTTTTACAGAGGATCAATTGGAACATACTATTTATTTTGGTAGAAAAACTTGCTCTCATTGTCGTCAATTTTCTCCTGAATTGAAAGAATTTAATAACTTGATTGAAAAGAAGTTAGAGTATTATGATTTGGATGGTAAGGATTTTGATGGGGAAGCGAGAGAGTTTCTATTTAAAAAAGTCGGTATTCCAGGAACACCAACAATTTTGTATTTAAAAAATGGACATCCGATATCTGGATGGGTTGGTGGCGGAGCAACTGCACAACAGGTGTATGATTATATGTACTCGAGAAACTCACCTAAGCAAACGGAGACAGTGAAATCTTCTGAGGAAACAGTAACTGAAAGTGTCCGTGATGAGAATACTAGAAGTGACAGCATGAATATTAGTGATAAAGTTGTAAGTGACAGCAAAGGTATGAGTGATGAAAAAAGAACTGAAATGAAAATATCCAATGTTAATCCCAATTCTAATAGTGAAAATAGTGGGAAAGTGAAGAGTACAAACTCAACTTCTGAAGCTAAAACTACTCAATCTGACAATTTAGCAATGTTAGACAATAAGAATCAATTGGAAACTCCTAAACCTATTTTTGATGTTGCTCAAGAAAATAAAACTCCTTCAACTGATGTTAAGGGGACTGATTATGTAAGCAAATCTATTACTTCGAATGAAAAATTATTACCGAAAACAGGAGAGGAAGAAAGTTACCAACTGCTTCGGCTGGCTGTCGCGTTTTTTATGACTTCTGTAATGATTAAAGTGAAACAAAAAATTCATAAATAAAAATAGATGGTAAACAGGTGCAATGATACTATTTGTTTGTAATAATATATGGCTAGAATTTGCCTGTAGATAAGAATGAGAAGATAGGTGTATTTATTTTATATATAAAAGATTATAATTGTATATGAAATGAATGGTAAAAGGTAAAGTATTTCTGAAATGCTTTCTTTTTCGACTATTTTAACGCCTCAAGATGTTTTGATGACTATTTATGATTTGGATGGAAAATTTCAAAAAATAGTAGTATACTAACATTGTTAAGGTTGCAACAGGACAAAAATTAAACATAAAAAAGGAGATATTCGTCATGGATACAAAAATGATGTCACAATTTGCAGTTATGGATAATGAAATGCTTGCTCGTATAGAGGGTGGGGATGTATCTGATATTTATAGAGGGTACGCTAATCAGGTAAGTCCATTCGGTTCTTACCCTCCTATATTAAAAAATTCAGGTCCTTTTCCAGTAAGTGGTTACTGCCCGCGCGGTTATCATGACCGTGGTTATATAGGAGCAGGTTTTCATTTATGTGGAATATAGGCTGAAATACAAGAAATGAGGAAGAATTTCTATGAAAAAGTATCAGCTTGTCTTCAAAATAAGTGCAGTCTTGTCTTACCTATTTTTCGTATTTGGTCTTTCTCGGCTGACGCTTATTGTTCAAAATTATTGGCAATTTTCTTCCCAGATTGGCAATTTCGTCTGGATTCAAAATTTCTTGAGTTTGCTATTTAGCGGAGTCATGATTTGGATTCTGGTTAAGACAGGGCACGGCTATCTCTTTCGCATTCCAAGAAAAAAATGGCTTTGGTATTCGATTTTGACAGTATTAGTGCTAGTGCTCCAGATCTCTTTTAACGTTCAGACAGCTAAACATGTTCAGTCAACTGCTGAAGGTTGGGCTGTATTGATCGGTTATAGTGGGACCAACTTTGCTGAGCTAGGTATCTATATAACTTTGTTCTTTCTGACTCCACTTATGGAAGAGCTAATCTATAGAGGATTACTGCAACACGCCTTTTTTAAGCATTCGAGATTTGGCCTTGATTTGCTTCTTCCGTCAATTTTATTTGCTCTTCCTCATTTTTCAAGCCTGCCTAGTTTGTTAGATATCTTCATCTTTGCAACATCTGGCATCATCTTTGCTAGTTTGACCCGCCATACCAAGAGCATTTATCCTTCCTATGCGGTGCATGTGATCAATAATATTGTAGCGACCTTCCCGTTTTTGCTCACTTTTCTACATAGGGTCTTGGGGTAAAAAAACCAAAAGGCTTGCTTTTTAGCCATAAAGGAGGTTATCATGTATAAACACTTATTTTTCCTAAACTCAAAAACCTTAGATCGGTTGACACCCTATATTCTAGTCTTGGCTTCTGACACCATTGCCTTTAATGTTTTTGTGCTAACCTTTGTGTCTGCGGTGATCTTTAATTTCCTGAATCCCCTGCTAGCTTTGATAACTATCTTCTTAGGTGCTGGTTATGTTGTCGGATTTTGGTTACTAAAATGGTTTGTTTTGGAAAGACTAGAGTTAAAGGATGACTTGTAGGGAAGTTTGTTGAGGAGGATAATTTTATGGAGTTTTTTGATAAATTTCATGCCTTGTGTTTTGGACTTTTAGTACTACTAATCGTCATTACAGTTCCTTATACGATTAACCATGGGGATTTTTTTCAAAATGAATTTGCACTGATTATTGTAAGTCTTCTTGTAACCTCGATGAGTGTTGCTTATGCTAGAAAGTTTGAAATGATTTCTTTTGGGATGTTAAGCAAGAAAGAACTTTTACTTTTCATTGCAATCTTTCTTCTAAGTGTGCTTGAGACGCTGGTTTATATTCATTTCTTCGCTGTTTCTTCTGGCGCAGGAGTTCAACACTTGGCGGAAGTCAGCAGAGGAGTTTCTCTGTCTTTGATTTTGACTTCCTCAGTTTTTGGCCCCATCCAGGAGGAACTCATTTTCAGAGGACTTCTTCAAGGTGCGGTTTTTGACAATTCTTGGTTAGGGCTTGTGCTAACTTCCTCTCTCTTTTCTTTTATGCATGGTCCTTCTAATGTCCCTTCGTTTATTTTTTATCTACTTGGGGGCTTGTTACTGGGATTTGCTTATAAAAAGAGCCAAAACCTATGGGTTTCTACTCTAGTTCACATGTTTTACAATGCTTGGCCACTCTTATATTATTTATAAAAATCATGAAAGGTAAGCAGAAGACGGTGCTTGCCTTTTTCTTTCTATAATGATACCAAGCCAATCCAGAGGCTTTTCTTTGAGAATCGGGTGTGGAGCGGTTGACGAATAGGCCAAAAACTAGTAGAATAGTAAGGAAACTTTATACGGAGGAAAGAAATGGATTTGGGTGATAATGAGCTAACACTGACTCCCATACCTGGGAAAAGTGGCAAGGCTTATATGGGTAGCTATCCTGATGGGAAGCGCATCTTTGTAAAAATGAACACCTCTCCAATCCTACCTGGTCTAGCTAGAGAACAAATTGCTCCACAATTATTATGGAGTCGCCGTTTGGCAGATGGGCGTGATATGTGTGCTCAAGAATGGTTGACAGGCAAGATATTGACCCCCTATGATATGAATCGTAAACAAATCGTCAATATTTTAACCCGCCTTCATCGCTCACGTCCTTTGATGACACAGTTGAGTCGTTTGGGCTATGCCATGGAAACACCTGTAGATTTACTACAGTCTTGGCAGGAAACGGCTCCAGATGCTTTGCGTAAAAATCATTTTATCAGTGAAGTGATGGCTGATTTACGTCAGACTATTCCAGGATTTAGAGAGGACTATGCGACCATTGTCCATGGAGATGTACGACATAGTAATTGGATTGAGACAGATAGTGGCTTGATTTATTTGGTAGATTGGGATTCGGTTCGCTTGACCGACCGCATGTTTGATGTGGCCCATATGCTCTGCCATTATATTCCAGAACATCAGTGGAAGGAATGGTTGACCTACTACGGTTACAAGTATAATCAAACGGTATTAAGTAAATTGTATTGGTACGGTCAATTGTCTTATTTGAGCCAGATTTCCAAGTATTATATGAACCAAGATTTAGAAAATGTTAATCGGGAGATTCATGGCTTGCGTCACTTCCGAGACAAGTATGGAAAGAGAAGATGAGAGTTAGAAATCGTAAAGGGGCGACAGAATTACTAGAGGCAAATCCCCAGTATGTGGTCCTCAATCCCTTGGAAGCCAAGGGGAAATGGCGGGACTTGTTTGGCAATGACAATCCCATTCATGTGGAAGTTGGAAGTGGGAAGGGTGCCTTTGTTTCAGGTATGGCAAAGCAGAACCCTGACATCAACTATATCGGGATTGATATTCAAAAGTCTGTTTTAAGCTATGCTTTAGACAAGGTTCTTGAAGTTGGAGTGCCTAACATCAAGCTCTTGTGGGTAGATGGTTCTGACTTGACTGACTACTTTGAAGACGGTGAGATTGATCGCTTGTATCTGAACTTTTCAGATCCATGGCCGAAAAAACGCCATGAAAAGCGTCGTTTGACCTACAAGACCTTCTTGGATACCTTCAAACGTATCTTGCCTGAAAATGGAGAAATTCATTTCAAGACGGATAACCGTGGCTTGTTTGAGTACAGTTTAGTGAGCTTTTCTCAGTATGGCATGAAGCTCAATGGTGTCTGGCTAGACTTACATGCCAGTGATTTTGAAGGCAATGTCATGACAGAATACGAGCAAAAATTCTCCAATAAGGGGCAAGTTATCTACCGAGTTGAGGTAGAATTTTAAGAAATAGCCTGAAATCAGGCTGTATAAGTGCTTTTGCTTTACATAAGTTAGCAAATGTGATATACTAAGAGTAAGAATATGAAAAGTGAGGCGGGGAAATATCTTCGCCTCTTGCTTATGAGGAGGTGGACGCAATCGCAACAATCGTAGAATTAGTCAGAGAAGTTGTAGAACCTGTCATAGAAGCTCCTTTCGAGCTCGTGGATATCGAGTATGGAAAGATTGGCAGTGACATGATTCTCAGTATTTTTGTAGATAAACCTGAAGGAATTACCTTGAACGACACGGCAGACTTGACAGAAATGATCAGTCCTGTCCTAGATACCATCAAGCCAGATCCCTTCCCAGAACAATATTTCCTAGAAATCACCAGTCCAGGTTTGGAACGTCCTTTAAAAACCAAGGATGCCGTTGCTGGAGCAGTTGGGGAATACATCCATGTCGGGCTCTACCAAGCCATCGATAAGCAAAAGGTCTTTGAAGGAACCTTGTTGGCCTTCGAAGAGGACGAGTTGACTATGGAATATATGGACAAGACGCGTAAGAAAACCGTCCAAATTCCATACAGTTTAGTATCAAAAGCACGTTTAGCAGTTAAATTATAGAAAAAGAAAGGATAGCTTTTGAGGATTCAAAAGTGAAGAAAACATGAGTAAAGAAATGCTAGAGGCCTTCCGCATTTTGGAAGAAGACAAGGGAATCAAAAAAGAAGACATCATCGACGCAGTAGTAGAGTCGCTTCGTTCCGCTTATCGCAGACGCTATGGTCAGTCAGACAGCGTAGCTATTGACTTCAACGAAAAAACAGGTAACTTTACAGTTTATACTGTCCGTGAAGTTGTTGATGAAGTATTTGATAGCCGTTTGGAAATCAGCTTGAAAGATGCTCTTGCCATTAATTCAGCTTATGAACTTGGAGACAAAATCAAGTTTGAAGAAGCACCAGCTGAGTTTGGTCGTGTAGCAGCCCAATCTGCCAAACAAACCATCATGGAAAAAATGCGCAAGCAAACACGTGCCATCACTTACAATACTTACAAAGAACATGAGCAAGAAATCATGTCTGGTACAGTAGAACGCTTTGACAACCGCTTTATCTATGTCAACCTTGGTAGCATCGAAGCCCAATTGTCAAAACAAGACCAAATTCCTGGAGAAGTTTTTGCTTCTCATGATCGTATCGAAGTTTATGTTTACAAGGTTGAAGACAACCCTCGTGGTGTGAACGTCTTTGTTAGCCGTAGCCATCCAGAAATGATCAAACGTTTGATGGAGCAAGAAATTCCAGAAGTTTATGATGGAACTGTTGAAATCATGAGCGTGGCTCGTGAAGCAGGTGACCGTACGAAGGTTGCTGTTCGTAGCCACAATCCAAACGTGGATGCTATCGGTACAATCGTTGGACGTGGTGGTGCTAATATTAAGAAGATTACTAGCAAATTCCACCCAGCTCGTTACGATGCTAAAAATGACCGCATGGTACCAATCGAAGAAAATATCGATGTTATCGAGTGGGTAGCAGATCCAGCTGAATTTATCTACAATGCCATCGCTCCTGCTGAGGTTGACCAAGTTATCTTTGATGAAAACGACAGCAAACGTGCCTTGGTGGTTGTTCCAGATAACAAGCTTTCTCTTGCCATTGGTCGTCGTGGACAAAACGTGCGCTTGGCGGCTCACTTGACTGGTTACCGTATCGATATCAAGTCTGCTAGCGAATTTGAAGCCATGGAAGACGCTGCTTCAGTAGAGTTGGAAGTAGAAAACGATACTGTAGAAGAATAAAAGCTGCTAGAGGAGGGAAAGATGAAAACAAGAAAAATCCCTTTGCGCAAGTCTGTTGTGTCTAACGAAGTGATTGATAAGCGTGATTTGCTCCGCATTGTCAAGAACAAGGAAGGACAAGTCTTTATTGATCCTACGGGCAAGGCCAATGGCCGCGGCGCTTATATCAAACTAGACAATGCAGAAGCCCTAGAGGCGAAAAAGAAGAAGGTCTTTAACCGCAGCTTTAGCATGGAAGTGGAAGAAAGCTTTTATGACGAGTTGATCGCTTATGTGGATCACAAAGTGAAAAGAAGAGAGTTAGGACTTGAATAAGCAAAAGATAAGTAATCTCTTGGGACTTGCTCAGCGAGCAGGGCGGATTATATCGGGTGAAGAATTGGTGGTCAAGGCCATTCAAGACGGCAAGGCCAAGTTGGTCTTTCTAGCTCATGATGCTGGACCCAATCTGACCAAGAAGATTCAAGATAAAAGTCATTATTATCAAGTGGAAATTGTAACCGTGTTTTCAACACTGGAATTAAGCATAGCAGTCGGGAAATCGAGAAAGGTTTTGGCTGTAACAGATGCTGGATTTACAAAGAAAATGAGGTCTCTTATGGAATAGAAGAGGAGGACATGATTTGTCTAAGAAAAGATTGTACGAAATCGCAAAAGAACTTGGAAAAGAAAGTAAAGAAGTTGTAGCGCGTGCAAAAGAGTTGGGCTTGGATGTGAAAAGCCACTCATCAAGTGTGGAAGAAGCTGTCGCTGCAAAAATTGCTGCCAGCTTTAAGCCTGCAGCTGCTCCGAAAGTAGAAGCAAAACCTGCAGCACCAAAAGTAAGTGCAGAAAAGAAAGCCGAAAAATCTGAGCCAGCTAAACCAGCTGTAGCTAAGGAAGAGGCAAAACCTGCTGAGCCAGTCGCTCCGAAAACAGAAAAAGTAGCAGCTAAACCGCAAAGTCGTAATTTCAAGGCTGAGCGTGAAGCTCGTGCCAAAGAACAGGCAGAACGACGCAAGCAAAATAAGGGCAATAACCGTGACCAACAACAAAACGGAAACCGTCAGAAAAACGACGGTCGCAATGGTGGAAAACAAGGTCAAGGCAACCGCGATAATCGTCGCTTTAATGATCAAGCTAAGAAACAGCAAGGTCAGCAAAATCGAGGAAATGAACGCCGTCAACAAGAGGATAAACGTCCAAATCAAGCGGCTCCACGTGTTGACTTTAAAGCCCGTGCAGCAGCCCTAAAAGCAGAGCAAAATGCTGAATATGCACGTTCAAGTGAGGAACGTTTCAAGCAGTATCAGGCTGCTAAAGAAGCCTTGGCTCAAGCTAACAAACGCAAGGAACCAGAGGAAATCTTTGAAGAAGCGGCTAAGTTAGCTGAACAAGCGCAACAAGAACAGCAAGTTCAAGCAGTGGTTGAACTTGCTCCTGTAGCTAAAGAAGCGCCAGTGGATACACGTCGTAAGAAACAAGCTCGACCAGACAAAAATCGTGACGATTATGATCACGAAGAAGATGGTCCTAGAAAACAACAAAAGAATCGAAGTAGTCAAAATCAAGTGAGAAATCAAAAGAATAGTAACTGGAATAACAACAAAAAGAACAAAAAAGGCAATAACAAGAACAACCGTAATCAGACTCCAAAACCTGTTACAGAGCGTAAATTCCATGAATTGCCAACAGAATTTGAGTATACAGATGGTATGACCGTTGCGGAAATCGCAAAACGTATCAAACGTGAACCAGCTGAAATCGTTAAGAAACTCTTTATGATGGGTGTCATGGCCACACAAAACCAATCCTTGGATGGGGAAACCATCGAACTCCTCATGGTGGATTACGGTATCGAAGCCAAACAAAAGGTTGAAGTGGATAATGCTGACATCGAACGTTTCTTTGTCGAAGATGGTTATCTCAATGAAAATGAATTGGTTGAGCGTCCACCAGTTGTAACTATCATGGGACACGTTGACCACGGTAAAACAACACTCCTAGATACCCTTCGTAATTCTCGTGTTGCGACAGGTGAAGCAGGTGGTATCACTCAGCATATCGGTGCCTACCAAATCGTGGAAAATGGCAAGAAGATTACTTTCCTTGATACACCGGGACACGCGGCCTTTACATCTATGCGTGCGCGTGGTGCTTCTGTTACCGATATTACGATTTTGGTCGTAGCGGCAGATGACGGGGTTATGCCTCAGACTATCGAAGCCATCAACCACTCAAAAGCGGCCAATGTTCCAATCATCGTAGCTATCAACAAGATTGATAAACCAGGTGCTAACCCAGAACGCGTTATCGGTGAATTGGCAGAGCATGGAGTTATGTCAACTGCTTGGGGTGGAGATTCTGAATTTGTTGAAATCTCAGCTAAATTCAACCAAAACATCGAAGAATTGTTGGAAACAGTCCTTCTTGTAGCTGAAATTCAAGAACTCAAGGCAGACCCAACAGTGCGTGCGATCGGTACAGTTATCGAAGCGCGCTTGGATAAAGGAAAAGGTGCGGTCGCAACCCTTCTTGTTCAACAAGGTACCTTGAATGTTCAAGACCCAATCGTTGTCGGAAATACCTTCGGTCGTGTCCGTGCTATGACCAATGACCTTGGTCGTCGTGTTAAGGTAGCAGGTCCATCAACGCCAGTTTCAATCACAGGTTTGAACGAAGCGCCAATGGCGGGTGACCACTTTGCTGTCTACGAAGATGAAAAATCTGCGCGTGCAGCAGGTGAAGAGCGTGCCAAACGTGCCCTCATGAAACAACGTCAAGCTACCCAACGTGTTAGCCTTGAAAACCTCTTTGATACCCTTAAAGCTGGTGAACTCAAGTCTGTTAACGTTATCATTAAGGCTGACGTACAAGGTTCTGTTGAAGCCCTTTCTGCATCACTTCAGAAAATCGATGTGGAAGGTGTCAAAGTGACCATCGTCCACTCAGCGGTCGGTGCTATCAATGAATCTGACGTGACCCTTGCCGAAGCTTCAAATGCCTTTATCGTTGGTTTCAACGTACGCCCTACACCACAAGCTCGTCAACAAGCAGAAGCTGACGATGTGGAAATTCGTCTCCACAGCATTATCTATAAGGTTATCGAAGAGATGGAAGAAGCCATGAAAGGGATGCTTGATCCAGAATTCGAAGAAAAAGTTATCGGTGAAGCAGTTATTCGTGAAACCTTCAAGGTGTCTAAAGTGGGAACTATCGGTGGATTTATGGTTATCAACGGTAAGGTTGCCCGTGACTCTAAAGTCCGTGTTATCCGTGATGGTGTCGTTATCTATGATGGTGAACTCGCAAGCTTGAAACACTATAAAGACGACGTTAAGGAAGTTACAAACGGCCGTGAAGGTGGATTGATGATCGATGGCTACAATGATATCAAGACTGATGATGTGATTGAGGCCTATGTCATGGAAGAAATCAAGAGATAAGATTTTTTGCTCCTTTCTTAGGTGGTGAGGGACGCAAGCAAACCGATGGTTTCATTGCTTATTTTTGAGCCTAGGGTCTCAAAAATCCCCTGTGATGGGACTGATAAATCAGTTCCATCACTTTCACCACGGCGAAAGAAGCAGATGACTTCAAATTGAACTTCGTTTCAATTTAAACTGAAAATCAAGAAGTTTAAAATAGCTAGGTCTGCTGGCCTAGCTTTTGGTTCAAAGTAGAGAAAGGAATATCATGGCAAATCATTTCCGTACAGATCGTGTGGGCATGGAAATCAAGCGTGAAGTCAATGAGATTTTGCAAAAGAAAGTCCGTGATCCACGTGTCCAAGGTGTGACCATCACAGATGTTCAGATGCTGGGTGACTTGTCTGTTGCCAAGGTTTATTACACCATTTTGAGTAACCTTGCTTCGGATATCCAAAAAGTCCAAATCGGGCTTGAAAAAGCAACTGGTACCATCAAACGTGAACTTGGTCGCAATTTGAAATTGTACAAAATCCCAGATTTGACCTTCGTCAAAGACGAGTCCATCGAGTATGGAAACAAGATTGACGAGATGCTACGCAATCTGGATAAGAACTAAAGAAGAGGGGCAACCCTCTTTTTTGGTGGAGAAAAAGGCAATAAAACATGATGGGGGAATCTTTCTAGACTTATACTCAATGAAAATCAAAGAGCAAACTAGGAAACTAGCCGCAGGCTGTACTGGAGTAGGGCAAGGTGAAGCTGACGTAGTTTGAATTTGATTTTCGAAGAGTATTAAAAATTATTAAAAAGATTTATAAAATTTAGATAGTGTGATATTATGAGATAAAGATACAAGAGAAAGAGGTATTTATATGGCTGAACAAGACTTAGCTATGCAAGTATTGCAACAAGTGGTGAAACTACCTGTTGTTAAGGTTGATCGTTCGAAGTTTTTAGTGGATAAGTTTTCCAAAGAATTAGATCCACAGGACATTCCTACCTTATTAGAACAAGACCCAACGTCTCTCTTATCTTAAGAAATCTTAGATCGAGTGGCTAATGTCTGTATTAGGGATAATGTTTTATTAGCGAGTGGGACTTCTGTTGTTGCAGGATTACCAGGTGGACTTGCCATGGCAATTACCATACCAGCGAATATAGCTCAATTTTATGCTTTTTCTTTAAAATTAGCTCAAGAACTAGGGTATATTTTATGAGATATGTGAGAAGGAAATATAAAAGAGAATGATGAAATACAAATGTAATAGGTACATATATGTGGTATACTAGTTATAGTAGATTTTAATTGCTTATATCGAGTGAATTCTCATATTAGTGAGGAATTTTTAAATGGAATTACAATTTAATTTAGAACTAGTAGAAACCTATAAAAGTAATAGTCAGAAGGCACGTATCTTAATGGAGGATTGGGTTTATCGTCAGTCTTATTGCCCTAATTGTGGGAAAAATCCTTTAAATCATTTTGAAAATAATAGACCTGTAGCAGATTTTTACTGTAATCATTGTAGTGAGGAGTTTGAACTAAAGAGCAAAAAAGGAAATTTTTCATCAACAATCAATGATGGTGCTTATGCAACGATGATGGAGCGTGTGCAGGTAGATAATAATTCTAATTTCTTTTTTAACTTATACAAAAAATTTTGAGGTAAATAATTTTCTTGTCCTTCCGAAGCAATTTGTTACACCGAAATCAATTATTCAAAGGAAGCCACTTGCGCCAACTGCTAGACGAGCAGGTTGGATTGGTTGTAACATTGATTTATCACAAGTACTTTCTAAAGGAAGAATATTTTTTGTGAAAAATGGACAAGTTAGAGATCCAGAAAAAGTTACAAAAGAATTTAAGCAAAGTTTATTTTTAAGGAAGAACTCTCTTTCAGTAAGAGGTTGGACAATAGAAATTCTAAATTGTATAGATAAGATAGAGGGTTCAGAATTTACCCTTGAAGATATGTATCGTTTTGAAAGTGACCTAAAAAATATCTTTGTTAAGAACAATCATATCAAAGAAAAGATTAGGCAACAGCTTCAAATATTAAGAGACAAAGAAATAATAGAATTTAAAGGTAGAGGAAAGTATCGGAAATTATGAAAACTTATGTGTAATGGTTTATACTTTATCAGACCCTGATTGTGTGAGGTGGTTGTCTGAAAATATGGAGTTTGGTGATGAGAAACAACTTTTTTTATTGAATAAAAAATATAGCTGGGAATATGGAGATGAATTACCAGAGTGGTTGGAAAGCCCAAAACTATATAGATTATTGCTAATAAGTGAATGATTGGAAAGCAATTTAAAACTGAAAAAGTATACAGTAGAAATTACAGAAACTTTATCACGTTTAGTAAGTATAGAGGCTGAAAATCCAGATGAAGCCGAACGACTTGTAAGAGAAAAGTATAAGAGTTGTGAAATTGTTCTTGATTCAGATGATTTTCAGAACTATGACACTAGCATATATGATTAGATAGATGTTTTTATTTTGTCACACAAAAAAGAGGCTCGCACCTCTTTTTTAGTTTCAGATAAATTAATCAATTTTTTTAATAAATTTAGCAATTTCTTTTACAATCTCAGTAACCAAAGCATTTCCCATAAAAAACATTCTCATTTTATCAGATACCTCTACAATAGATCCATCTGACAATTTCTTTTTAGCTGTCCAATCATCTGGGAAATCCTGAAGGCGTTCAGCTTCAATGGGTGTAATTAATCTATATTTATTGTTTACAAATAATAAATGTGTGGAACGATTAACTGTTCCTTCGGATGTAAGCATTGTTCGTCCTGGAAGGTTTAAATCATCATAAGGGGACATTCCTCCTTCTGAATAGATGTATTGATGTCCGTCAGAGGATGTTCGTTCAATTTTCTTAGGTCCTCTAAGATATTGAAATTTTTCCAATTTTGACTGATCAGTTAAAAAATATTTTTCAGGTACTTCAGACTCATCTTGAAGAATTTCTCCTAGAGTGATAGGATTGCCATTGTAATTAGGTTCTGTATCAATAGAATAGTATTTTCCATGTCTCATAATTCCTGTATTCCAAACAGTACCAGTAAAAGTATCTGAAACTTCAACTATATCATTTGGTAACTCATAAAACACATGACGATTTTTAACTGCTATAGGTTTAATAGGAAATTGTTTTGCAAATAGACCTTGATTGAAAATATAGTCATCATACCTATTCTCTTCAAAGATTTCTTCATTTTTTTCGTAAAGATTGTCATTTTTTTGGGCAAAGACTGTATCATTTCGATATACGAAAAAGAATACACGACGTCTTCGTTGGCTTCTTCCATACTCAGCAGCATTAATAACTCTCCACTCTACAGAATATCCAAGGTTATTAAAAGCTGTTAGCATGATTGCAAAATCACGTCCTCTCTGTTTTGAGGGCGCTTTTAAAAGCCTATCCACGTTTTCCAGAATTAAGTATTTGGGTTTAATGATTTCAGTTGCTCTAATGATTTCCCAAAATAAAACTCCTTTTTTTCCTTCAATACCTTTTTCATCTTTCTTGCTACGCGCAACAGAGTAATCTTGGCAAGGAAAACCACCGACAATCATATCGGCATCCATTTTGGAAAATTGTTCGTCTGTTACATCAGAGATACTAATATTGATGTTTTCGCTATTGGGGAAGTGATAATCATAGACCTCAAATGCGTCTTGAGATTTACGAGATGGTTCCCATTGGTTTGCCCATTTTGTTTTAAAGAGTTGCTTATCGGCATTTTCTAATCCTATCCGAAAACCGCCAACTCCAGCAAATAGTTCGAGAACTTTCATCTTTTCTCCTTCATTTTTTTACAGTTTAATCCATTATATACTATTTTCAATGATTGATCAAGTATTAATGTTTGCTTTAGTTTAATTTGATATAATATAAAAGATAGGAGAAGAAAATGGATCAAAACTTATTTAACTATAACGATGAAGATATCGATAGTGTTATTGAATATTCTCATAAACTATTAAATAGAAAATTTTCCGATGTTATGGAGGAGTATAATCGTTCGCTTTATAAATCATATGACGATTATAATGATAGAGTAGTCTCTGAGGTACAAGATAAAGCAATTAGTATGAAGTCAAAAGGGCAGTATGGGAATTATATTGAAAAATATTTCTATGGTTATCAGCCAAATAGTGACTCGGAAGCTGACTTTGAAAAAATAGGTGTAGAATTAAAAGTTACTCCTTTTAAGATAAACAAAAATGGGACACTTAGTGCAAAAGAACGACTTGTATTAACAATACTAAACTATATGGAGGAAAATTTAGAGGATTTTTACTCCACTCATTTATGGAAAAAATGTGCAAAGATTTTGTTATTGTTTTACAATGGCTTAATTCCCAATCAAACAATGAAGGACTATGTCATTGAAAAAATATTTTTATATGAATGGTTTGAGGAGGATATGGCAGTCATCCTTGAAGACTATCAGAAGATTACAGACAAAATCAAAAATGGAAAGGCACATGAATTATCAGAATCAGATGGAAACTATTTATCAACTTGTACAAAAGGTGCAGGTAAAGGAAAGGATTTAAGACAGCAACCATTTAGTCATGAATTAGCAAAACAAAGAGCTTGGGAATTAAAATCAAGTTATATGACCTATCTGATTAATCATAAAATCTTTAACCAATCAGATCAAGAAAGTGTTTTGGCTAATTTTAGGGGTGAAAAAAAGTCATTTACTGAGGTTATTGCAGAGAAGATTCTTTCCTACAAAGGTTTCTCTGAACAAAAGTTATATGATAGATTTGAAGTGAATCCCAAGGCAAAAGGTAAGAATAGTACTCTGATTAGAAAAATTTTAGGCTTGACAGGGGATTTGGATAAGACCAAAGAATTTCAAAAAGCAAACATGAATTTGAGAGTTATTCGAGTAGATAAGAATAATTTACCTAAGGAAGACTCTCCATTTAAAACTTATTGTTTTAAAGAATTAGCAGAAACAGATAGTTGGGAATCATCACATGTTTATAATGAAATTTATAATAAACGATTCCTTTTCGTTATTTTTAAGGAAATTGAACCTAAGCTATTTGTATTAGATTCTATCAAATTTTGGGGATTTCAGGATAGACAATTAGAAGAAATCCAAAGAGTGTGGCAGGAAACTAGACAAATTATTTCTGACGGAGTTAAATTAACTCAAAATGGTAATAAAGTTTCAACTAATTTCCCTCAAAGTAAGATAAATAGAATTCTATTTACGAAATTACATGCTACCAATGCTTACTATGAAATTGAAAAAGGAAAATTTGTTGGGAAAGGCTCATTATCTGATACAGATGAACTTCCAGATGGACGTAGGATTACAAAACACTCCTTTTGGATGCCTAAGAAGTTTATAAAAGAAATATTAGATGGGAATTGGGATTGATAGTATTTATAATCAATTTGTGATAAACAAAAAAAGAGGCTCGCACCTCTTTTTCTTATTGCTTTTTATGATTTAATACAGCATTGAGTACAATGGCGAGTAGGCTAGCTACGACGATTCCGTTTGAGAAGAACATTTGGAAGGCTGTCGGCATGCTGACAAAGAGATTACTGTTGTTGAGTCCGACACCTGCAGCGATGGATACAGCTGCGATAAGGAAGTTATGTTCATTGTTAGCAAAGTCAACACGGGCGAGGATTTGCATTCCTTGAATGGATACAAAACCAAACATCACCAGCATGGCACCACCGAGGACAGGGCTCGGAATGATTTGGGCAAGGGCGCCAAACTTAGGAAGGAGTCCAAGGAGAACCAGGAAACCAGCTGCGTAGTAGATTGGCAGGCGAGTCTTGATACCTGACAATTTAACCAAACCAACGTTTTGTGAAAATCCGGTGTAAGGGAAGGTGTTAAAGATTCCTCCGAGAAGTACGGCCAAACCTTCTGCGCGGTAACCGTTGCGAAGGCGCGTGCTGTCGATTGGATCCTTTGTGATATCAGACAAGGCCAGATAAACACCAGTTGACTCAACCATAGACACCGTTGCGATGATACACATCATGACAATAGATGAGATTTCAAAGGTTGGCATCCCAAAGTAGAGTGGAGTTGGGACATGGACAAGTGGTGCTGCCGCAACAGGCGAGAAGTCAACCAAGCCCATGGTAGCGGCAATGGCAGTTCCAACAACCAGACCAATCAAAATAGAGATAGACTTGATAAATCCTTTGGTAAAGATGTTAATCAAGAGGATAATCAAAACAGTGATAGCTGCAAGCAAGAGACTTTGACCAGTTGGCTCAGGAACGTTATTTCCCATATTTCCAATAGCGACAGGGATCAAGGTTAAACCAATCGTAGTAATAACAGATCCTGTTACGATAGATGGGAAGAGATTGGCTATTTTTGAGAAGATGCCTGAAACAAGAACCACGTAAATCCCAGATGCGATAAGGGCACCAAACATAGCGCCACTACCATGGCTTTGCCCAATCATAATCAAGGGAGCGACCGACTGGAATGCAACTCCAAGAACGACTGGGAGTCCAATCCCAAAGTATTTGTTGAGTTGGAGTTGGAGGAAGGTTGCCACCCCACACATGAAGATATCTGTAGAAATCAGGTAGGTCAACTGCTCAGCTGAATAGCCAAGGGCTGTCGCAATCATGATGGGAACCAGGATAGATCCTGAGTACATGGCTAGTAAGTGCTGCAAGCCAAGAACGGCTGCTTGCGAGTGTTTTTCTTGAGTTTGCATTAGAGATCTGCCTCCTTAAATACGACCTGACCATTTTCAAAACGATCCAAGCGAGCAAGTGATAGGACAGGGTAGCCTGCTTTTTCAAGCAAATCACGACCATCTTGGAAGGATTTCTCAATCACGATACCGATAGCTTGGACTGTGGCACCGGCCTGTTCGATGATTTGAATCAAGCCTTTAGCAGCTTGGCCATTAGCAAGGAAATCGTCGATAATCAAAACCTTGTCCTCTGGTGAGAGGAATTTTCCAGCGATAGAAACGGTGCTGGTCACCTGCTTGGTAAAGGAGTAGACTTGAGCAGTTAAGATGCCTTCGTTCATGGTGATGTTCTTAGCTTTTTTGGCGAAAATCATGGGAACGTTTAAGGCTTCAGCTGTAAAAAGGGCTGGGGCAATGCCTGACGCTTCAATGGTCACAACCTTAGTAATGCCAGCAGCAGCAAATTTTTCCGCAAAAACCTTACCAATCTCTCGCATCAAGCTAAAGTCAACTTGGTGGGTTAAAAAGGAATCTACCTTGAGGATGTTGTCACCTAAGATATGCCCATCCTTGAGGATGCGCTCTTCTAATAATTTCATAAGACCTCCTAAAGTCTAAAAGCCAATCCATTTGCTTGTTTATAGTTTCTAGCAAGAAATAGAAAAAGGACTTACTTAATCTCTAAGTAAGTCCCCAAAATAGGCATGGCAAAAACGACCATACCTCACTTCTGACTTACTTATTGTTAGGTGTTCCGGCACCTTGTAGAAACGTCGTGCCAATTCACGACATAAACAAGTAAAATGATATTCAATTTTAAATAGGCTTGAGCCAATGTTTTTATTTTACACTAAATCACTTTAGAAATCAACTGTTTTGTTAGTGTTTTGGTTTAAAAAACGAACAAATATAATAAAAATGGAGAAAAATCAACTTATTGGCTAACATTTATACTCAATGAAAATCAAAGAGCAAACTAGGAAGCTAGCCGCAGGCTGTACTTGAGTACGGTAAGGCGACGCTGACGTGGTTTGAATTTGATTTTCGAAGAGTATTAGAAGATTTTTTCATCATAAAAGACATATTATCAAGATTTTTCAAGACCTGACAATATGCCTTTTTCTGATTTGAAATATTTTTTGCTAAACCTTTATTATTCTACTCGCTAAATCTTAAAAAATAACCATCTGGATCCAAAATCGCAAATTCATGGGGATATATAAAGTTATCTCCTACTCGAAATTCTCTTTTTGTCAGGGGACGATGGATAGGATAGTCAGCTTCCATCACTTTTTGATAAAGTTGTGGGACATCCTTTATACCAAAGGATAGATTGACACCTTTTCCAAAAGGGTAGGTAAGGTTAGCCAGTTCCTCCGGGGTTCCTTCCTCTAGCATTAGCTGGCAGTCTTCAAGCGAGAGGAAGAGAAATTTCTCCTCGGGACGCTCGTATTCGACAGAGAATCCTAGCAGGTCGCAGTAGAAGTGACGTGATTTTTCGATGTCAGATACTACAAATTCAGGAATGACAGCTTGATAGTCCATTCGTTTTCTCCTTAGAGTTCAATCTCCATGACAATGGGTGTGTGGTCTTGACGAGCACCTGAGTCAATCATATCAGATTTAGTGACCTTGTCTGCGAGACGGTTACTTGTGAGCCAGTAGTCGATTCTCCAGCCTGTATTGTTGATTTTAGAAGTCTTGCTGCGCTGTGCCCACCAAGTGTAGCGTTCTGGAACATCACCGTGAACGTGGCGGAAGGTATCCGTAAATCCAGTTGCTAAAAGGTTGGTAAATCCAGCACGTTCCTCGTCGGTAAATCCAGGTGAACGGCGGTTGCTAGCAGGATTTGCAAGGTCAATCTCATTGTGGGCCACGTTGTAGTCACCGGTTGCAAGGACTGGTTTTTCTTTGTCTAGTTCAGCCAAGTATTCAGCATATTTGACATCCCAGACTTGACGTTCTTCCAAGCGTTTGAGACCATCGCCAGCGTTTGGAGTGTAAACTTGGGTCACGAAAAATTCATCAAATTCTAGAGTGATGATACGACCTTCCAAGTCCATGGTAGAAGGGGCACCGATTTCTGGGAAAGTGACAGTGGGTGTGAGTTCTTTCTTATAAAGGAACATGGTTCCAGCATAGCCTTTACGGGCAGGTTCTTGGGAAGAGCGCCACGTGTTTTCGTAGCCTGGGAAGAGTTCTTCTAAAATTTCCACGTGTTTCTTTGTAGGCCCTTTGGCAGAAAGCTTGGTTTCTTGGATAGCGATGATATCAGCATTTTCAGCGACCAAAGTTTGTAAGACTTCTTGGGACAATTTGGCACGAGCTGAGTCACTAGTTAGGGCAGCATTGAGGGAATCAATATTCCATGAGATAAGTTTCATAAAGTTACCTTTTTCGTTCAGATTATAGATTTTATTATACCAAAAAAAGGTCTATTTCCCCAACGTATGGTTTGAAAAATTACTCTTTAGACTTTATCCTGAGAAAATAAAAATTTCCTAAACTATTTAGAAAAAAATCTAAATAGCTCTTGTGTTTAGAATAGAAAGGTGTATAATGTTATTTAGAAAAATATCTAAATAGAAAGTGAAGTTACATATATGTCAAATAAGAGAACAATCCTTCTTTTTGTGGTCTTGGCTTATGCCCTTGCTTGGATAATATGGTTGGCACTATGGATAGGTGGTGTTGGTCTAAATTCTCCATGGAGTCAACTTGCTAGTATTGTAGCCATGTGGATGCCTGCGCTTGCAGTCTTTCTCTTAGGGAAAATCACGAATCAACCTAGTGGAATCAAATCTAAATTAGTCGTGAATCTCAAGAGGAACTGGCGCTTTTACTTACTAGCTATCTGGTTCCCAGCAGTTATCAGTTTTTTAGGAGCAGGACTTTATTTTCTTCTATTCCCTAGCAATTTCAGCCTTGGTTTTGAATCTATTCAAGCTATTTTACAAGAAAAAGGAGTCCTTCAATCACCGTTCCCCTTATCTTTCTTGGCCTTGATTCAAATCCTAGCTAGTTTGACCTACGCTCCTTTTCTTAATAGTTTCTTTGCATTGGGAGAGGAAATTGGTTGGCGTGGCTATCTTTACCCAGCTCTAAGAGGACGCTTTTCAATAGTCCAGACTCATGTCTTGCTTGGTCTCATTTGGAGTCTTTGGCATCTACCAATCAATTTGCAAGGCTATAATTATGGACTATCTTATTTTTCTTATCCCGTTTTGGGAGTTGTTGCTATGTTTCTATTTTGTTTTAGCCTAGGAATATTGTTGAGCTGGTTGTTTGAAAAGACAGGTTCTATCTGGGCTTCTGCCCTATTTCATGGGGCAATCAATGCAACTGCCGGTATTGGGTTACTCTTTCAATTACCAGGAGAAAAAGTTTCAAGCCTCTTGATTTTAGGCCCATCACCGACAGGAATACTATCAGTTCTACCTTGCTTAGTCCTAGCCCTACTAATATTACAGAGGGAAAGGAGTCATTATGAGTTTTGCAAATAGCTTTAAAGCCTTATCTCATCCAGTTAGGAGAGAGATTTTGAATTTACTCAAAACAGGTAGATTACCTGCAGGAGAAATTGCCAGTCAATTTGAGTTGACTAGTGCAACTATTTCACACCATCTTACGATTTTGAAAGCAGCGGATTTGATTCATGAAATGAAAGAAAAAAACTTTATTTATTATGAGTTAAATACATCGGTTTTAGAGGATATAATGGTTTGGTTAGCAGATCTGAAAGGAGATCATTTTGATGAAGATAAAAATCAATAAGAAATTGGTATTATTTACGAGCATTCTCATCCTACTACCTTCCCTTGTAGGTTGTGTTTTCTGGAATCAATTACCAGAGGAGATACCCACTCATTTTAATCTACTGGGTCAAGCAGATGGCTACAATCATAAAATGTCTGCTATCTTTGGATTACCGACTCTCATGCTTTTGATGCATTGGGTGCTTCTATTTTTAATGATTAAGGATCCTAAATCTAGCAATATCAGTTCAAAAATACAAGTTTTGATTTACTGGATTATTCCTTTTATATCTTGTCTATTAATGATTTCTATCTTCGGAGAATCTTTGGGTTATTCTATGATGAGTGGGCTACTAGCTCAGATTTTTATGGGAGTCGTGATGATCGTAATTGGAAATTATCTACCAAAAACACACCGAAATTATATAATCGGTATTCGACTTCCGTGGACCTTGGAGAGTGATAAAAACTGGAGAAAAACACATCGATTAGCTGGAAAAATTTGGGTATTAGGAGGATTGTTATTGTTTCTAAATTCCTTTGTGCAACTATATGTTTACTGGGTATTCTTCTTGACACTTTTCTTTGTAGTGATAATTCCTAGTGTCTATTCTTATCAATTATCAAAATTAGAATCTTGAAACAGGTATTTGAGTCATTAGTTAGAGAAGTTGGTCTGATAAGTCTATTTCCCCAACGTATGGTTTGAAAAATCATCCTCTTTTGTTTATAATTAAGAATGATTTTATGAAAGGGAGTGAAAATACATGAAATTCTACTCTTATGACTATGTACTCAGCCAAATCGGTCAGCAAAATGGTATCATGGTTGGCTTTGGGATTGTGCTCCTAGCTATCACAGGATTTTTTGCCTTCAAGGCGTATCGTGATAAAAAAGGTGACTAGATTTTGTGAATTGGTCATGATTTTTGTCTTGACTTTGATGGCCATGCTTTTGGTGACAATCTCAAAATATCAGACCAATTAAGCCTCTAACAACCAATTTCAAACTTCATTTCATAGAGGTTGTTTCTAAAGACTTGGGAGTGGATAAATCAGAAGTTTACGTCAATACTTCTGCAGTTACTGATGGAGAACTTGTCAAGGTCGGTTCAGATTTCTACCACGCCATGAACGAGAGCGAATTAGATAAGTATCTTTTAAAGAAATTAGAATTGCATCAAACAGACGTTATTGAATTGGTGAAGGTAAACAAGTGACACTCAACTGTATGGAAATTGTAATCGAACTGGCCTTGGGGCTCTTCTCACTTGTTTTGTTATCAATGTGACAGGAAAGGGGAACTTAGCACCTAACTCTGCGACAGATTAAATTCAGAATTATGTTCTCTGTGCTATCATTGGTGGGGTGATTTACAATAGTTCTATCAGCATTTTGCAGTACGAGGTGATTTTACTGATGTGGACTATTTTGGTTTTGACCCTCAAGTGGCTTCATAATATTCGTTTTGTGAAATGTTTGATTGATGGTAAGCCAACTCTCCTCATCAAACATGAGAAGATTGACCTAGAAGCCTGTCGTTCGGTTGATTTGTTTGGGGTGGATGTAACCCTCAAACTTCGTAGCCAAGGGATTTTCCAGATGAAGCAAGTTGAACGAGCTGTGCAGGAGCAAAATGACCAACTCATCGTGGTCCAAATGGGAGATGAAAATCCTAAGTATCTAATTGTGACTGATGGTGTTATCCAAGTAGAAGTCTTGGAATCGCTTGGCTGTAGCGAAGAGTGGTTGATTGATAATCTCGGCAAACAAGGGCATGACAATGTAGCCAATATCTTTATCGCTGAGTATGACAAAGGTGACGTTACAGTTGTAACCTATGAATAAGAAAAACCTGGGGTCGGAGTCTCAGGTTTCCATTTGGAACTAGAAAGGAATTTTATGTCCATTATTCAAAAACTCTGGTGGTTTTTTAAGCTAGAAAAACGCCGTTATCTAGTCGGAATTGTGGCCTTGGTCTTGGTTTCTGTCCTTAACCTCATTCCCCCAATGGTCATGGGGCGGATCATTGATGCTATCACATCGGGGCAATTAATTCAGAATGAACTACTTATTTACCTATTTTACTTGCTTCTTGCGGCCTTTGGTATGTACTATCTGCGCTATGTTTGGCGTATGTATATTCTTGGGACATCCTACCGTCTGGGGCGGATTATGAGGTCTCGCTTGTTTGAGCATTTTACAAAGATGTCTCCAGCCTTTTATCAAACCTATCGGACGGGGGACTTGATGGCACACGCAACCAATGATATCAATTCTTTGACGAGTCTTGCAGGTGGTGGTGTTATATCTGCGGTGGATGCCTCTATTACAGCTTTAGTGACTTTGCTGACCATGCTCTTTAGCATTTCCTGGCAGATGACTCTAGTTGCAATTTTACCCCTGCCTTTTATGGCATATGCGACCAGTCGTTTGGGAAGAAAGACTCATAAGGTCTTTGGAGAGTCACAGGATGCCTTTTCTGAACTCAATAACAAGGTTCAGGAGTCTGTATCAGGTATCAAAGTGACCAAGTCTTTTGGTTATCAGGCAGATGAGCTGGAGTCCTTTCAGGCAGTCAATGAATTAACCTTCCAAAAGAATCTCCAAACCATGAAATACGATAGACTCTTTGACCCAATGGTTTTCTTGTTTGTTGGATTATCCTATGTTTTAACACTCTTAGTCGGCTCTTTGATGGTTCGGGAGGGGCAGATTACAGTTGGAAATTTGGTCACTTTTATTAGTTATTTGGATATGATGGTCTGGCCTCTCATGGCTATTGGTTTCCTCTTTAATATCACTCAGCGAGGAAAGGTTTCTTACCAGCGGATTGAGAATCTTTTGTCTCAGGAATCATCTGTAAAAGACTCCGAGTTTCCTCTGGATGGTATTGAAAACGGGCGCTTGGAGTATGCTATTGATAACTTTGCTTTTGAAAACGAGGAAACGCTAATGGATATTCACTTTAGTTTGGAAAAAGGGCAAACTCTGGGCTTGGTTGGGCAGACAGGCTCTGGGAAAACATCCTTGATTAAACTCCTCTTGCGTGAGTACGATGTGGATAAGGGAGCTATTTATCTAAATGGTCACGATATTCGCGATTATCGTTTGACAGACCTTCGTAGTCTTATGGGCTACGTCCCTCAGGACCAGTTCCTCTTTGCGACTTCGATTTTAGACAATATTCGCTTTGGCAATCCTAACTTGCCCATTTCAGCGGTCGAGGAAGCGACTAAGCTAGCTCAAGTTTACCAAGACATTGTAGCCATGTCACAGGGATTTGATACGTTGATTGGTGAAAAGGGAGTCAGTCTTTCTGGTGGGCAAAAGCAGCGTCTGGCTATGAGTCGGGCTATGATTTTAGACCCTGATATCTTGATTTTGGATGATTCTTTGTCGGCCGTGGATGCCAAGACAGAGTATGCGATTATCGACAACCTTAAGGAGACGCGAAAGGACAAGACAACCATTATTACGGCTCATCGCCTCAGTGCAGTTGTCCATGCAGATTTGATTTTAGTCCTGCAAAATGGTCAAATCATCGAACGAGGCAGGCACGAAGACTTGCTAGCTTTGGATGGCTGGTATGCCCAAACCTACCAGTCTCAGCAGCTGGAAATGAAGGGAGAAGAAGATGCAGAATAAACAAGAACAATGGGCTGTATTGAAGCGCTTGATATCTTATCTCAAGCCTTATGGTCTTCTGACCTTTTTGGCACTCAGCTTTCTCCTAGCGACTACGGTCATTAAAAGTGTCATTCCCCTTGTGGCTTCCCACTTTATCGACCAGTATCTCAGCAATCTCAATCAACTCGCTGTGACAGTGTTGCTGGCCTACTATGGTCTCTATATCCTGCAAACTCTGGTTCAGTATGTCGGAAATCTTCTCTTTGTACGGGTGTCTTACAGTATTGTGAGGGATATTCGTCGCGATGCCTTTGCCAATATGGAGAAGCTAGGCATGTCTTATTTTGACAAGACGCCAGCAGGCTCTATCGTCTCTCGTTTGACTAATGATACCGAGACAATCAGTGATATGTTTTCGGGGATTTTATCCAGTTTTATCTCAGCAATTTTTATCTTTTTGACAACCCTTTATACCATGTTGGTGTTGGATTTTCGTTTGACAGCATTAGTCCTGCTCTTTCTCCCTTTGATTTTCCTTTTGGTCAATCTCTATCGTAAAAAATCAGTCAAGATTATCGAGAAAACCAGAAGTCTCTTGTCAGATATCAATAGTAAGCTGGCAGAAAATATCGAAGGAATTAGGATTATCCAGGTCTTTAATCAAGAAAAGCGCCAGCAGGCAGAATTTGATGAGATTAACCAAGAACACTTGGTCTATGCCAACCGCTCTGTAGCCTTTGATGCCCTCTTGTTGCGCCCTGCTATGAGTTTGTTGAAACTCCTAGGTTATACTGTCTTAATGGCCTATTTTGGCTACCGTGGTCTTTCTATCGGGATAACGGTCGGGACTATGTATGCTTTTATCCAGTACATCAATCGTCTCTTTGATCCTCTGATTGAAGTAACGCAAAACTTTTCAACCCTGCAAACGTCTATGGTGTCTGCAGGCCGTGTCTTTGCCTTGATTGACGAGGCAACCTATGAGCCTCTTCAAGAAAATAGTCAGGTTGAGGTTGAAGAAGGCAATATTCGTTTTGAACATGTGTGTTTCTCATATGATGGCAAACATCCTATTCTGGATGATATTTCTTTTTCGGTCAACAAGGGTGAAACCATTGCCTTTGTAGGTCATACAGGTTCGGGGAAATCTTCGATTATCAATGTCCTCATGCGCTTTTATGAATTCCAGTCAGGGAGAGTTCTCTTGGATGATGTGGATATCAGGGATTTCAGTCAAGAAGAGCTGAGAAAAAACATCGGTTTGGTCTTACAGGAACCCTTCCTCTATCATGGAACTATTAAGTCCAATATCGCCATGTACCAAGAAATCAGTGATGAGCAGGTTCAGGCTGCGGCAGCCTTTGTGGATGCAGATTCCTTTATTCAAGAACTTCCTCAGGGGTACGACTCCCCTGTTTCCGAGCGTGGTTCGAGCTTCTCTACTGGGCAGCGCCAGCTTCTTGCCTTTGCTAGAACAGTCGCCAGCCAGCCTAAAATCCTGATTTTGGATGAAGCGACAGCCAATATTGACTCTGAAACAGAAAGCTTGGTTCAAGCTTCTCTGGCGAAGATGAGACAGGGCCGAACAACTATTGCTATCGCTCACCGCCTTTCTACTATTCAAGACGCCAACTGCATCTATGTCTTGGATAAGGGACGCATTATCGAGAGTGGAACCCATGAGGAACTCTTGACTCTGGGAGGAACCTATCACAAGATGTATAGTTTGCA
Source organism: Streptococcus sp. 1449 (assembly GCF_013276805.1). Lineage (NCBI taxonomy): Bacteria > Bacillati > Bacillota > Bacilli > Lactobacillales > Streptococcaceae > Streptococcus > Streptococcus sp. 1449. Next base: position 71,347 of record NZ_VMLS01000003.1, on the reverse strand, counting down.
GGCAGGGGCCATGGCCTATACTCTTTGAAAATCTCTTTAAACCATGTCAGCTTTATCTGCAATCTCAAAGCTGTACTTTGATTTTCATTGAGTACTAGAAGGAAATCCTTCAAATTACAGATTTCTTTCACCGCCTTTTCCATTTTGTGGTATAATGAAAAATGTTGACAAATAGTATAATAAAAACAAAGGAGAACAGCATGCTGAAATGGGAAGACTTGCCTGTGGAAATGAAATCAAGCGAGGTTGAGTCTTACTACCAGCTTGTCTCTAAAAGGAAGGGTTCGCTGATTTTCAAGCGTTGCTTGGACTGGGTTTTGGCCTTGGGCTTACTGGTTCTGACCTCTCCCATCTTTCTCATCTTGAGCATTTGGATCAAGTTGGATAGCAAGGGGCCAGTGATTTACAAGCAAGAGCGTGTGACCCAGTACAACCGTCGGTTCAAGATTTGGAAGTTCCGTACCATGGTGACGGATGCGGATAAAAAAGGAAGTCTGGTGACTTCTGCTAACGATAGCCGCATTACCAAGGTTGGAAATTTCATCCGACGTGTCCGTTTGGACGAACTGCCTCAGTTGGTCAATGTCCTTAAAGGTGAGATGTCCTTTGTCGGTACACGACCTGAAGTGCCACGTTATACAGAGCAGTATAGCCCTGAAATGATGGCAACCTTGCTCTTGCAAGCAGGGATTACCTCTCCAGCCAGCATCAACTACAAGGATGAGGACACCATCATCAGTCAAATGACGGAGAAAGGTATGTCAGTTGATCAGGCCTATGTGGAGCATGTTCTTCCTGAAAAGATGCGCTATAACCTCGCCTATCTCCGAGAGTTTAGTTTCCTTGGGGACATCAAAATCATGTTTCAAACCGTGTTTGAGGTACTAAAATAAAGTAGTCATAAGAAAATGAGTACAGATAAAAGGAGCAAATCAATGCCAAATTACAATATTCCATTTTCACCGCCTGATATCACAGAAGCAGAAATTGCTGAAGTAGCGGATACCCTGCGTTCTGGTTGGATCACAACAGGTCCTAAAACAAAAGAACTGGAGCGCCGCTTGTCTCTTTACACACAGACACCTAAGACTGTTTGTCTCAACTCTGCGACAGCCGCTCTGGAGTTGATTTTACGCGTTTTGGAAGTGGGACCTGGTGATGAAGTCATCGTTCCAGCCATGACCTATACGGCTTCATGTAGTGTCATTACGCACGTGGGAGCAACCCCTGTCATGGTGGATATCCAAGCAGATACGTTTGAGATGGACTATGACTTGCTTGAGCAAGCTATCACTGAAAAGACTAAGGTGATTATTCCGGTTGAGCTTGCGGGGATTGTTTGCGACTATGACCGTTTGTTCCAAGTCGTGGAGAAAAAACGTGACTTCTTTACCGCTTCAAGCAAGTGGCAACAGGCCTTTAACCGTATTGTCATTGTCTCTGATAGTGCCCACGCTTTGGGATCTACTTATAAAGGACAACCTTCTGGTTCTATCGCTGACTTTACTTCCTTCTCATTCCATGCCGTTAAGAACTTTACAACGGCAGAAGGTGGAAGTGCGACTTGGAAGGCCAATCCAGCGATTGACGACGAAGAGATGTACAAGGAATTCCAAATCCTTTCCCTTCACGGGCAAACTAAGGATGCCCTTGCCAAGATGCAACTGGGGTCATGGGAATACGATATCGTCACACCAGCCTACAAGTGCAATATGACTGATATCATGGCATCGCTTGGTTTGGTACAATTGGACCGTTACTCTGGTTTGCTAGAACGTCGTAAGGACATTGTGGACCGCTATGATCGTGGTTTTGCAGGTTCTCGCATCCATCCATTGGCACACAAGACTGATACTGTTGAATCTTCACGCCATCTCTACATTACCCATGTAGAAGGAGCGAGCTTAGAAGAACGCAATCTTATCATCCAAGAATTAGCTAAAGCAGGAATTGCAAGTAACGTCCACTACAAACCGCTTCCGCTCTTGACAGCCTATAAGAATCTTGGATTTGATATGACGAACTATCCTAAGGCCTATGCCTTCTTTGAGAATGAAATTACCCTCCCTCTTCATACTAAATTAAGCGATGAAGAAGTAGACTATATCATTGAGACTTTCAAAATAGTTTCTGAAAAAGTACTAACTTTATCAAAAAAATGACAAACTACAGACAAGCGAAAGTGATCCTGTCCTTAAAAAGTCTAATTGAGTGTAAAAACTGTTGTTTTCAATTGATAATAGTTTACACCTGTAGTTGAGGCTCCTTTCTCCTCAGAGAGAGAATTTTTATAGGATTTTCCTTTCTTGTGGGAGTCCCGTGGTTTGAAATAAGATGTGAGCAATTTGGTGTAGCATTTAGAATCCTTACTAGACATCATTTAGAAAATCTAGTGTCTTGTTCTAGTTTTCAATTCACCCTATTTTTTGAAAGACGTGAGTTTCCATGAGTGAGATTGTGGAAACTCGCGTCTTTTTTTGTTTTCAGAATATTGTTCAAAGTTTTGTGCCTGTCTTTCATGTTCTAGTCATTCTTTTGCATGATAGAATTTATAGTATGTTGATATTACAATAATACAAATATCCCATATGTTTAGTGAAGCTTGCTATACATCATTAGATCTCCTGCGAGACAATCTATAAAACACTTGTCTACGATTACCTATATACCCTATTCCAGTATTTTAGAAGCACTGCATCTATTTTTATCGAGGTTAAATCTAGCTTTTATAGAAGGTCTATTTAAGAAATATATTGTAGTGTTTTAGTTTCAATCCGCCATATGAGCGATATTCATGTAAATATCCCTGGCGAATGCTTGTATGACAAGATATTTGTTCTTTCATTTATAATTTACAACATATCAACAAATTTAAATATAGTAAATGGGATATTTTATATTCAAGCTAAGAAAGATAGCATCACTTTTGAATGGAAGGCTAAAGAGCAAACTAGGAAGTTGGCCATAGATAGCTCAAAACCCTGCTTTGAGGTTGTAGATATAGTAAAATGAAATAAGAATAGGACAAATCGATCAGGACAGTCAAATCGATTTCTAACAATGTTTTAGAAGTAGAGGTGTACTATTTTAGTTTCAGTCTACTATAGAACTGACCAAGTCAGTAACCTAGACTTAGGGCAAGGCGGCACTGACCTAGTTTGAAGAGATTTCCGAAGAGTATAAATTTTAATATTTTCTTGTGTTATTCCTTGACAATTCAATTTGGAAAATATATGATAAAGATAATGACAGCGGTGTCATTCTATCTATTTTAAGAAAAGTAATAATCAATTGTTAAAAATAGTAAAAAAAATTGGAGGTTCTGATGAAATATTTTGTTCCTAATGAGGTATTCAGTATTCGTAAATTAAAGGTGGGGACTTGCTCGGTACTATTGGCAATTTCAATTTTGGGAAGCCAAGGTATTTTATCGGATGAAGTTGTTACTAGTTCTTCACCGATGGCTACAAAAGAGTCTTCTAATGCAATTACTAATGATTTAGATAATTCACCAACTGTTAATCAGAATCGTTCTGCTGAAATGATTGCCTCTAATTCAACCACTAATGGTTTAGATAATTCGTTAAGTCTTAATAGTATCAGCTCTAATGGTACTATTCGTTCCAATTCACAATTAGACAACAGAACAGTTGAATCTACAGTAACATCTACTAATGAAAATAAGAGTTATAAGGAAGATGTTATAAGTGACAGAATTATCAAAAAAGAATTTGAAGATACTGCTTTAAGTGTAAAAGATTATGGTGCGGTAGGTGATGGGATTCATGATGATCGACAAGCAATTCAAGATGCAATAGATGCTGCAGCTCAAGGGCTAGGTGGAGGAAATGTATATTTTCCTGAAGGAACTTATTTAGTAAAAGAAATTGTTTTTTTAAAAAGTCATACACACTTAGAATTGAATGAGAAAGCTACAATTCTAAATGGTATAAATATTAAGAATCACCCTTCCATTGTTTTTATGACAGGTTTATTTACGGATGATGGTGCGCAAGTAGAATGGGGCCCAACAGAAGATATTAGTTATTCTGGTGGTACGATTGATATGAACGGTGCTTTGAATGAAGAAGGAACTAAAGCAAAAAATCTACCACTTATAAATTCTTCAGGTGCATTTGCTATTGGGAATTCAAATAACGTAACTATAAAAAATGTAACATTCAAGGATAGTTATCAAGGGCATGCTATTCAAATTGCAGGTTCGAAAAATGTATTAGTTGATAATTCTCGTTTTCTTGGTCAAGCTTTACCCAAAACGATGAAAGATGGGCAAATCATAAGTAAGGAGAGCATTCAGATTGAACCATTAACTAGAAAAGGTTTTCCTTATGCCTTGAATGATGATGGGAAAAAATCTGAAAATGTGACTATTCAAAATTCCTATTTTGGCAAAAGTGATAAATCTGGAGAATTAGTAACAGCAATTGGCACACACTATCAAACATTGTCGACACAGAACCCCTCTAATATTAAAATTTTAAATAATCATTTTGATAACATGATGTATGCAGGTGTACGTTTTACAGGATTCACTGATGTATTAATCAAAGGAAATCGCTTTGATAAGAAAGTTAAAGGAGAGAGTGTACATTATCGAGAAAGCGGAGCAGCTTTAGTAAATGCTTATAGCTATAAAAACACTAAAGACCTATTAGATTTAAATAAACAGGTGGTTATCGCCGAAAATATATTTAATATTGCCGATCCTAAAACAAAAGCGATACGAGTTGCAAAAGATAGTGCAGAATATTTAGGAAAAGTATCAGATATTACTGTAACAAAAAATGTAATTAATAATAATTCTAAGGAAACAGAACAACCAAATATTGAATTATTACGAGTTAGTGATAATTTAGTAGTCTCAGAGAATAGTATATTCGGTGGTAAAGAAGGAATTGTTATTGAGGATTCAAAGGGTAAAATAACCGTTTTAAATAACCAATTTTATAATTTATCCGGTAAGTATATATCATTCATCAAATCTAATGCAAATGAGAAAGAACCTGTTATACGTGATAGCGATGGTAATTTCAATATTGTAACGGAGAATGGGCTTTATAAAATTGTAACAAATAACTTAAGTGATAAAAACGAAAAAGAAAAAAACAAAGAGGAAAAATTTAAAACAAGTTCATATGTGCATGAAAAACAATCTAATTCAAATAATGTAATTGATAGTAACCAGAAGAACGGAGAGTTTAACTCAAGTAAAGATAATAGACAAATGAATGACAAGATCGACAATAAACAAGATAATAAGACAGAAGAAGTGAACCATAAAATAGTTGGAGATGGCAGAGAAACTGAAAATCATATTAATAAATCTAAAGAAATAGTAGATGTAAAACAAAAATTACCAAAGACTGGTTCGAACAAGATTATGGAACTATTCTTAACAGTGACAGGAATTGGTTTACTTTTGACACTAAAAGGGTTGAAGTATTATGGTAAAGATAAATAAAATTTGTTCGATACAAGGAAGTTCTGTAGAAAATGAGGATGCTGTAGGTTCACAAAATCAGTATTTTTGGATTATTGATGGAGCTACAGATTTATATAATTCTAAAGAGGAGATAGGTTATTCAGTCTCAGAAGTTGTACATATTTTATCATAAAGTTTGTCGGTTAATTGTAAAGAATCAAAAACTCTTAAACAAATATTTGAAACTGCTTTACTTGAGGTTAAAGATGAAATCGGTTTAAACTCATATGAATTAACAGAGTATTATCGCTTACCAACATTTGCTTTTATATTTGCTAAACTTTCAGAAAAAAAGTTGGAGTATATGATGCTAGGTGACTGCGTCATGTTAGTAAACGAAATGGAAATAACTGATCATAGAGTAGATAACTTATTTGAAAAAGGGAAAAATGAGATAAAAGATTCAATTGGTACAAATAGTGTTTTAAATAAAAAAATTATTTTACAAAAAATCAGAAAATTATCTAATCAACCGAGTGGGTACTGGATAGGTTCGTTGGATGAGAGATTTTTAGACCATGATATTATTAATCAAATAGATGTTACTAGTGAACAAATTGTTTTAATGAGCGATGGCTTTTATGAATTCTATCAAAATAATCAAAATAAAACTTTTGAAGAGTTAATTAAGATGAGATTTAATTCTTCTGCTATTGATCCAATCTATGGAAAGAAGGATGATGCAAGTATTCTAGTTATTGATGTTTGATATATTGTTTAAAATATTAATTGTTACTATTGAACTTTGTTAAGAAGAGGTACCTAAATGTTAAGGTTATATTTAGAAAATGAAATTATAGAATTATCAAATAATTTAGAGACCATTTGGGTATCTGTGCTTGATAAATACGAGAAGTTATTTGAATATTTATCAAATGAAGAACGAGTAGAATTGATTAAAGAAGATTTAATCATAAATGAGTCAGTTCTAAATATTGATAAAAAAGGATTTGAGTTAATTTGTTTACAACATCCTGTTTCATATGACTTAAGAAGAATTATTAGTGTAATAAAAATATCAACTGACATTGAACGTATTGGGGATAGAATTGTTGAAATTTTAAAAAATCTACAGATTATTCAAAATAATGAAAATTTGAAGAAAATTATTTCAGAAATAAAAATACTTCATGAAGTTATCGGACAGCATATGAATAGGGCTATATCTTGTTATAGAGAGGAACAATCTGGATGTTTAGATATGGTTGTTATACAAAAACAGAATGAGATAGAAGAGCTTAGTATAAATATTGAAAAGAAAATAATGAATTACATATTTGAAGATGATGGGAATGTTTCTGAAGTAATTGGTGCTTTAGATATTATTCATCACCTTGATAAAATTGCTCATACTACGCAAGCAATTTATAAATGGATAATGTATAGAAAATATGGGAACATAAATTAGAAAGAAAAATATATGAAAACAATTATTGATAATTTTGTTGATAGAGTAATTGAATACGGAATGTATAATGAAATTGACAAAATATATGTGAAAAATAGAGTATTAGCGTTAATAGGTGAGGAGGGAACTGATCGCATTTCCGATGAAAATGACCTGAAACAAATAAAAGATTACTTAGTGGAAATCGCCTTAAAAAACGGTAAAATTAAAGATTTAATCGAGGAAAAGGAATGTTTAGGAGCAGAGTTAATGAATTTCATAGTTCCTTTACCTAGTCGATTAAATGATATTTTTTGGAGTTCATATGATATATCACCTCAAGAAGCAGTTGAAGAGTTTTATAAGTTAAGTAAAGATAGTGATTATATTAAAACTTCTGCTATTGCTAAGAATATTGAGTTTAGAGCATCAACTAAATATGGAGAGCTAGAGATTACGATAAATTTGTCAAAACCCGAAAAAGATCCAAAAACAATTGCTGCTGAAAAATTAGTAAAAGCAACTAATTATCCCAAATGTTTACTATGTATGGAAAATGAAGGATATCAGGGGCGAATAAATTATCCAGCACGTTCGAATCATAGAATTATTCGGTTGAAACTTGGTGACGAAGTATGGGGATTCCAGTATTCTCCCTACTCATACTTTAATGAGCATGCGATATTTTTGAATAGTCAACATGTACCAATGGCTATTACCTCTAAAACATTTGAACAATTATTGGAGATTGTTGATATTTTGCCAGGATATTTTGCTGGTTCAAATTCTGATCTTCCTATCTCAGGAGGCTCCATTCTTAGTCATAACCACTATCAGGGAGGGAAATATATTTTCCCAATGGAAAAAGCAAAATTTGAGAGTGAATTTCGTTTTAAAGACTTTGAGGATATTAATGCTGGTATTGTAAAATGGCCAATGTCAGTAATTAGGTTACAAAGTGAAAATAAAAATCGCTTGTTAGATTTAGCTACTAAAATTCTAAATAAGTGGAGAGAATATTCAGATTTAGAAGTAGACATCATTGCTATGACTGAAGATGTCCCACACCATACGGTGACTCCTATTGCTCGTAAAGTGGACGGGAGATATGAATTAGATATTGTTCTAAGAGATAATCATACTACTGAACAATACCCAGATGGTGTTTTCCATCCTCATCAAGATGTACAACATATTAAAAAGGAAAATATCGGATTAATCGAAGTGATGGGACTTGCGATATTACCACCTCGTTTGAAACCAGAGTTAGAAGAAGTTGGAAAATATCTTTTAGGAGAGGAAAACGCAATTGCGGATTATCATTTAGAATGGGCCGACCAATTGAAAGAAAAATATCCTAACATTAAAAAAGAAGAGGTTAATAGCGTAGTTCAACACGAAGTAGGACAAGCATTTGCGAGAGTCCTAGAAGATGCAGGTGTTTATAAGAATACTTCATCTGGACATGAAGCGTTTATGAGATTTGTTAAGTCGGTTGGAATTAATTAGGAGGAAACCCAAATGGCAATATTGGTAACAGGCGGAGCTGGTTATATTGGTAGCCATACCGTAGTAGAATTACTAAATTTAGGAAAGGAAGTTATCATTGTCGACAACCTTTCGAATTCTAGCATCTTGGTGCTAGACCGTATTGAAGCAATTACAGGAATACGTCCTGTGTTTTACGAATTAGATGTTTGTGATAAACAAGCATTGAGAAAGGTATTTGAACAAGAATCGATTGATGCTGCAATTCATTTTGCAGGTTATAAAGCTGTCGGAGAATCCGTGCAAAAGCCTGTGATGTACTACAAAAATAATATTATGAGTACATTGGCACTTGTTGAAGTGATGTCAGAATTTAATGTTAAAAAGATTGTCTTTTCTTCAAGTGCGACTGTATATGGAATTAACAATCAGTCACCTCTAATTGAGACGATGCAAACAAGTGCGACAAATCCTTATGGGTATACGAAAGTGATGCTTGAGCAAATTTTAAAAGATGTTCATGTGGCAGATTCAGAATGGAGTATTGCGTTGCTTCGTTATTTCAATCCAATTGGTGCTCATGAGTCTGGGCTTATTGGGGAAGATCCCTCAGGAATTCCTAACAACTTGATGCCTTATATTGCACAAGTAGCGGTAGGTAAGCTGTCAGAGCTAAGTGTGTTCGGAAATGATTATGATACGCTTGATGGTACTGGTGTGCGTGATTATATCCATGTAGTAGATTTAGCAATAGGACATATAAAAGCTTTAGAAAAAGTATCTGAAAAAACAGATGTTTATATCTATAACCTAGGCTCGGGAGAAGGCACTAGTGTATTACAACTTGTAAATACATTTGAAAGTGTTAATAAGATCCCTATTCCTTATAAAATAGTTCCAAGACGTTCAGGAGACGTTGCAACTTGTTATGCAAATGCAGACAAAGCATATAAGGAATTAAATTGGAGAACAACAAAATCGATTGAAGACATGTGTAGAGATACATGGAATTGGCAATCAAAAAATCCCAATGGCTATAATTGATGATACTGTCTATATGAGTGCTGTATTTTGGAAAAATTACTTAACCTTTTAATGAAATGTATATTTAATGAAAGATAAATTAAAAAAAATGTTTGACAGCGCTTGACAAAGGAAACGGTTTCATTGTATAATGTAAACATGATGACACCGATGTCAAATATAAAAAAAGAAGGTCTTTATATGAAAAACTTAACAAAAATTAAGTTCAAAGAGAATGGGGAATTTAATCATTTTCCAGGAAATACTGTTGTAGCAAATCTTTATACTAAACAAGATTTGATGGAAGTTGTTGATATTATTCAATCACGTTATAGAGAATTACCATTTATCGATAAGTTCACTTTAACTCCAAGGAATTCTATTCACATGACTGTAATTGAATTGTTGTGCCATGAAAATCGTGAAACGGAGTTTTGGAGCAGTAATCTTCCTTTAGATACACCTTTACAGAAAATACATGATTACTTTGCTAAACAACTTGAAATTTTTCCATTGTTAAATGAAGAAATTCTTATGCGTGTAACGGAAATGGGAAAACAAAACATACTAGTTGAACCTGCAGATGAAGCTTCTGCTAAGAGATTAGAAGAAATTCGTACTTATGTCTCAGAAAAAGCAGGTGTTTGTTTCCCTAATCATGATAGATATCAATTCCATATTTCAATTGGGTATCTTCGGATTCCTCTAACCGAAGAGGAGGAAGAAGAGTTTACTAAAGTTAGAGCGGAATTAACTGAAATTTTATTAGAGAAGATTCCAACTATTACTGTAAACCGTATTGACTATACTGTATTTGAAGATATGAGACAATTTGTTCCATATCACGAAAAATTTAAATAAAATAATAAAAAAGGAGAACTTATCATGAAAAAAATGAAAGTTTGGTCTACTGTACTTGCAACGGGAGTTGCTCTTACTACACTTGCTGCTTGCTCTGGAGGTTCAAATTCTACGACTGCTTCTTCATCTGAAGAAAAAGCTGATAAAAGTCAAGAATTAGTAATCTATTCGAACTCAGTCTCAAATGGTCGTGGTGATTGGTTAACTGCTAAAGCAAAAGAAGCTGGTTTTAATATAAAAATGGTTGATATTCCTGGCGCTCAATTAGCAGACCGTGTTATTGCCGAGAAGAATAATGCAGTTGCAGATATGGTATTTGGAATTGGTGCTGTTGATTCAAATAAAATTAGAGATCAAAAATTACTAGTCCAGTACAAGCCTAAATGGTTAGATAAAATTGATCAATCTTTATCAGATAAAGATAATTATTATAATCCTGTGATTGTTCAACCATTAGTTTTAATTGGAGCGCCTGATGTAAAAGAAATGCCTAAAGATTGGACTGAATTAGGTAGTAAGTATAAAGGTAAATATTCAATTTCTGGTCTTCAAGGTGGTACAGGACGGGCAATTCTAGCAAGTATCTTAGTTCGATACCTTGATGATAAAGGTGAATTAGGTGTTTCCGAAAAAGGTTGGGAAGCAGCAAAAGAATATTTGAAAAATGCATACACTCTTCAAAAGGGAGAAAGTTCAATTGTTAAGATGTTAGACAAAGAAGATCCAATACAATATGGAATGATGTGGGGTTCTGGTGCATTAGTTGGACAAAAAGAACAAAATGTTGTTTTCAAAGTTATGACTCCTGAGATTGGTGTACCATTTGTAACTGAACAAACTATGGTTTTAAGCACTAGTAAAAAACAAGCGTTAGCTAAAGAATTTATTGATTGGTTTGGTCAATCAGAAATTCAAGTAGAATATAGTAAGAACTTTGGATCTATTCCTGCAAATAAAGATGCCCTAACAGAGTTACCTGAAGATACGAAAAAATTTGTTGATCAAGTGAAACCACAAAATATTGACTGGGAAGCTGTTGGAAAACATTTGGATGAATGGGTAGAAAAAGCTGAATTAGAATACGTACAATAAGAAATAAGAGTTAATTTTTATGTCCAAGTCTCTCTATTATTTCTAAATTTAAGGAAGAAATAAAGAGAGGCTTTTGGTTTAGTAATAGAGGGAGTTAGTGAGATGATTAAATTTGATAATATTCAAATTAAATATGGTGATTTTGTTGCAATTGATAATCTGAATTTAGATATACATGAAGGGGAATTCTTTACTTTTCTTGGACCTTCAGGATGTGGTAAATCAACTACTTTGAGAGCATTGGTAGGTTTTTTAGATCCATCATCAGGAAGTATTGAAGTTAATGGAACAGATGTCACTCATTTGGAACCTGAAAAGCGTGGAATTGGAATTGTATTTCAATCTTATGCGCTATTTCCAACTATGACTGTTTTTGATAATATTGCATTTGGTTTAAAAGTTAAGAAGGTAGCTCCAGATGTTATTAAAGCAAAAGTATCAGCAGTAGCAGCAAAAATTAAGATCTCTGATCAACAGTTACAGCGTAATGTATCAGAATTATCTGGGGGTCAACAACAAAGGGTAGCATTGGCTCGTGCTCTGGTTCTTGAACCTAAAATTCTTTGTCTAGATGAACCATTGTCAAACCTTGACGCAAAATTACGTGTAGATTTGAGAAAAGAGTTGAAAAGACTTCAAAAAGAGTTAGGTATTACTACTTTATATGTTACTCATGATCAAGAGGAAGCCTTGACTTTATCTGATAGAATTGCAGTCTTTAACAATGGATACATCGAACAGGTCGGTACACCAGTAGAGATTTATCATAATTCTCAAACTGAATTTGTATGTGATTTTATTGGAGATATTAATGTTTTGACCGATGAAACAGTCCACGAAGTATTATTGAAAAATACAAGCGTTTTCTTAGAGGATAAAAAAGGATACATTCGATTAGAGAAAGTTCGATTCAATCGTGAAACTGAACAAGATTTTATTCTAAAAGGGACAATTATTGATGTTGAGTTTTCTGGAGTTACAATTCACTATACAATAAAAGTTTCTGAAAGTCAGATTCTTAATGTAACAAGTATTGATAGTCAGGCTGCTATTAGATCTGTCGGAGAAAGTGTGGAATTATTTATCACTCCATCAGACGTTCTGCAATTTTAAGGAGGTGCAGTATGCGTCATAAATTAAATTTAAAAGATTGGCTTATTCGTTTAGGGTTAATCTGGTTCTTAGTAACATTTATTATTTATCCAAACTTTGATCTAGTAGTGAATGTATTTGTAAAAGGAGGAGAATTTTCCCTTGATGCTGTACATCGTGTTCTAAAATCTCAAAGGGCACTTCAGAGTATTATGAACAGTTTTAAGTTGGCATTTTCACTCATTATTACAGTTAATATCGTAGGTATTCTTTGTGTTCTATTTACAGAATACTTTGATATTAAAGGTGCTAAAATTTTAAAATTAGGTTATATGACCTCTTTAATTTATGGAGGAGTGGTTTTAGCGACTGGATATAAATTTGTCTATGGTCCTTATGGATTGATTACAAAATTTTTACAAAATATTATCCCTTCTTTAGACCCTAACTGGTTTATTGGGTATGGTGCAGTCTTATTCATTATGACATTTTCAGGAACGGCTAATCATACATTGTTTTTAACAAATACAATTCGAAGCGTTGACTATCACACTATTGAGGCTGCTCGAAATATGGGAGCAAAACCATTTACTGTTTTCCGAAAAGTAGTGTTACCAACCTTAATTCCAACTCTATTTGCACTTACTATTATGGTTTTTCTTAGTGGTTTATCTGCAGTAGCAGCACCCATGATTGTTGGTGGTAAAGAATTTCAAACTATAAATCCAATGATTATTACATTTGCAGGGATGGGGAATTCTCGTGATTTAGCTGCCCTACTTGCAATTATTTTAGGTATTGCAACTACAATTTTGCTTACTATCATGAATAAGATAGAAAAAGGTGGAAATTATATTTCTATCTCTAAGACTAAAGCGCCTCTTAAAAAACAAAAAATTGCGTCTAAGCCTTGGAATATCATTGCTCACATTGTAGCATATGGATTGTTCACAGTTTTCATGCTTCCACTAATTTTTATAGTATTATACTCATTTACAGATCCAGTTGCAATTCAAACAGGTAACTTAACATTATCAAACTTTACTTTAGAAAATTATCGCTTATTCTTTAGTAATAGTGCGGCATTCTCTCCATTCTTGGTCAGCTTTATTTATTCTATTATTGCTGCGACAACAGCAACAATTCTCGCAGTTGTATTTGCTCGTGTTGTCAGAAAACATAAATCTCGTTTTGATTTCTTATTTGAATATGGTGCTCTACTTCCTTGGTTACTACCAAGTACACTTTTAGCAGTAAGTTTATTATTTACTTTTAATCAGCCACAATTTCTTGTCTTGAATCAGATTTTGGTAGGTGGTTTGGTAATTCTACTTATTGCATATATAGTTGTAAAAATCCCATTTTCTTATAGAATGGTACGTGCTATTTTATTTAGTGTTGATGATGAGATGGAAGATGCAGCAAGAAGTATGGGTGCTTCACCTTTTTATACTATGATGAAGGTTATCATTCCATTTATTTTACCGGTTGTTCTCTCTGTTATTGCTTTAAACTTTAACTCTTTATTAACTGACTTCGACTTATCTGTATTCCTTTACCATCCCCTAGCTCAACCATTAGGTATTACGATTCGATCTGCAGGTGATGAAACAGCAACATCTAATGCACAAGCTCTGGTATTTGTTTATACAATTGTTCTGATGATTGTTTCTGGAACTGTATTATACTTCACACAAAGACCGGGGCGTAAAGTAAGGAAATAATCATGACAGCCACTAGTCTTGGGTTATCACATATTGAAATAGTTGTCAGGATTGTTTTATCAGTAGTTATTGGTGGTGTAATTGGTTTAGAGAGAGGAAGTAAATCTCAACCAGCAGGTATTCGTACACATAGTATTGTTTGTCTGGCTGCATGTTTAATTATGATGACGAATGAATACGTATCTTATAAATTTGGTACAGGAGATCCTACACGCTTAGGTGCGCAGGTTATATCAGGTGTTGGTTTTCTTGGGGCTGGAACAATACTTATTACAGATAAAAAGAAAATAACTGGTTTAACAACTGCAGCCGGAATATGGGCTTCAGCTGGAATTGGATTAGCTATTGGAGTAGGTTTTTATGAGGGAGCTCTTTTAGTAGCCATTTCTGTTTGGGGTGTGATATCCATGTTCCAACCACTAAAAAAATATCTACGAAATCGTTCTAAAATGATTGAATTGTATATAGTGGTTAAATCTACAGAAGCCTATAATCGTGTATTGGTTTATTGTGCAGAAAATGGCATTAGAATGACTGATTCTAGAACTGCATTTGGAGATGTTAATTCTGACAGAATTGAATATTTTGATGTTCCAGACAAAAAAATCGCGTCATTTATTACTCTGGAATTATCAGGTAGATTTGAGCACCTTAAACTAATGGAAGAAATTGCTAATATTGTAGGTGTTATTTATGTCGAAGAAATTAGCTGAAATTTAGTAAACAAAGGGACAGATGTTTTTGTCCTTTTGTTTTTTAGATGTTTTAATCATCTAATTTTTGAGTAGATTTTTGCTCAGAGGTTTTTATGAAAGATTATAAAATCAATTTTGATTTAGGTAAAATAGAATATTTTGATAATAATTGTTTGATACAAGTATACAAATTTATTTCTTTTTATGATATTTATGAAATGGTGTTTGCCTTTCATTTACCTCCTGATGAGTTGATAACAAATGTTATCTTTAAAGAAAAAATTAACTCTATGTTAAAATGTTGCATTGACAGGCTATTATATGTTTTTATAAATCCTACACATTTTACTGAAAAAGTTAATCTACAATTTTATGGTAGTTTTTTCTCATATGAATTTATTTGTCGTGAAGTTGGAAACATTCTTAAAAATAAAGGTGTGAAATGCAATTTAAACTTTTTTGAAGGGGAAGAATATTTGTAAAATTAATTTTGTGAATTTGTGGATCTTAAATAATTTACTAAATTCTCTTGTTAAAAAAAATTAAATATTGTATAGTAATATTAGAATGTTCGTAATGGAGGACTGAAATGAAAAATATAAATGGGAAAAAGGTAACTATTTATGACATTGCACGTTTATCAGGTTTTTCTCCAAAAACAGTTTCACGAGTTATTAATGGTGGAGTAAATGTTAAAGAAGAAACTTATCAAGCGATTCAAAAAGTTATAGAGGAATTGTCGTATATTCCAAATGCGTATGCAAAAAATTTAACTAAAAAAGAAGCTATAAATATATTGATTTCTGTAAAAAAAATCGACTCTTTTCCTTTAATTTGGTTTCAAACTTTATTAGATAAAGTTTTACAAACTTGTAAAGAGTATGGTGTTAATGCTATAGTTGAGTACTTTGGAGAGGAGGATACAATTAGTAATTCAATTATATCAAGCACAGGTAGCCTAGTAGATGGTGTTATTGTTTTTTATGAAAGTGTAGATGATATCAGAATTCAGTATTTAAAGAAGAACCATATGCCTTTTCTTGTTTTCGGTGAATCTCAAACGTCTGGAGTAGTCTATGTATCTAATAATAATTTTCAAGCTACTTATGATATGATGAAAGCTGTAACTGAAGAAAAATTTAAAAATATGTGGTTGCTTATGGGAGGAGAATCTCATGTTAATAAGGATCGTGAAAGAGGTGTGCGTTCTTTTCTGAATGATAAAAATTACTTTATGGATTTAAAAGTCATTTATGGCTTATCTACAATTGATTCAGTTTATTCTTATGCAATGCAGCACTTGACTACCCAAAATGATCCGGACATTATTTTTGTTTCAGGAGATGAAAAGGTTCAGGGCTTGATTCGTGCGTGCTATGAGAAAGGAATTCTTATTCCAGATGATATTTCTATCATTGGATTTGATAATATTCCTATTTCTCAGTATTATACTCCAGCTTTGTCTACAATTGCTCCCAATTATGTTAAATTGGCTAAAGAAATGATAGAAGGTGTTTTAGCAATTATTAAAGGGGAAAGTGTCACATCTGTTGAAGTTTCTCCTAAATTTGTTAGGAGACAGAGTTTCTAGTATTGTTTAATTCTTGAAAATCCTAGTGGAAAAGATGGAGTGTTCTAAAATAAGTTCTGTTTAGCCTCCATTCAGTTTCTATTGAGTTGGATCCAATTTCTAACAAGTGGGACATGTTCATGTTCATGTTCGATCTAAGGAAGACATGGTCACATTCGAATGATATTTTCAAAAAAATCGTAAAAAAGTCTTGACAAAGAAAAAACAAAGTATTAAAATAAGTTCAACAAATCAGAAAAGTAACTATTTTTGATCTTCAGGGAGCCTGTGGTGATTGTGAATAGGTGGTTGGAAGTAGTGAAAGTGGGCTGATTTAAAAAATGAATTTGAAACAATGAAAATTCGGTGCGCACACCTTACAGTGCAGCTTGTTGTTAGACAAGGCAGAGATGTAAAGGAGATAGTTCCTTTATAATTGAGGTGGCACCGCGTTACCAACGCCCTCACACGGAAGTATTTTCTGTGTGTGGGCTTTTTTCTATCCGTCATTTTGTTTATCTTTTATTAGGGCGTTAAGTCGCTTTGATGAACTTGAGTTCTATCTGCAGCTCCTTGCCTACTACTAAAAGCAAACAAAAAGTCGAATAAATACAGAAAGAGGAAAATTTTATGACAACTAAAGGTTATTTTGGACAATTTGGTGGTAGTTTTGTACCGGAGCCGATTCAGGCTTTGTTGGATGAGTTGGAAGTGACATTTGACAAGTACAAGGATGATCCAGAATTTTTGGCAGAATTTCGTCATTACTTAAAGGACTATTCCGGTCGCGAAACACCACTCTATTTTGCGGAAAGTTTGACAGACCACCTAGGTGGCGCTAAGATTTATCTCAAGCGCGAAGACCTTAACCACCTTGGTTCTCACAAGCTTAACAATGTTTTAGGACAAATTCTTCTTGCTAAACGTATGGGCAAAAAACGAGTAATCGCAGAAACAGGAGCTGGTCAGCACGGTGTTGCGACAGCAGCGGCTGCAGCCAAGTTTGGTATGGCCTGTGATGTCTACATGGGGGCAGAGGATGTGGAGCGTCAACGTCTCAATGTTTTCCGTATGGAGATGATGGGAGCAACTGTTCACGCAGTTGAAACAGGGACTCGTACCCTCAAAGATGCTGTTGATGCAGCCTTTGGAGCATGGATGAATGATTTGGAAGCCTTTTATGTTCTGGGATCTGCTGTGGGACCTCACCCATATCCAACCATTGTTCATGAGTTCCAAAAGGTCATCAGTGAAGAATCTCGCCGTCAAATCTTAGAAAAAGAAGGTCGTTTACCAGACTACGTTATTGCTTGTGTAGGTGGTGGTTCTAATGCTATTGGTGCATTTTCTCAGTATGTGGCTGATGAAGAAGTCAAATTGGTTGGGGTTGAAGCTGCTGGTCACGGACTTGATACAGACAAGCACGCAGCTACTATGACAAAAGGTAGTATCGGAATTGTTGATGGTATGAAGACTTATGCAGTCTTTAAGGAAGACGGAGAGCTAGCTCCAGTTTACTCTATCTCAGCTGGATTGGACTATCCAGGGGTTGGCCCAGAACACGCCTACTTCAAAGATTCAGGTCGCGTGGAATATGTCGCTGCGACGGATGAAGAAGCTGTTCAGGCTCTCCTCCTTCTCAGCAAGACTGAAGGAATTATCCCAGCGATTGAAAGCTCACACGCTATCGCAGAAGCAGTTAAACGTGCACCAAAACTAAGTAAAGATGATATTATCATCATCAATGTCTCTGGTCGTGGAGACAAGGACGTAGCTGCGATTGCAGACTACCTAGAAGCTAAAAAATAAAAGATGGAAAAATTACAGTCTTTTCTCTCACAGAGAGCTTGTGGTTGCTGGAAACAAGCAGAGAAAGCTGTAAGGTTGGGTCCATCTGAAACAAGAGAAGAAAACATCATTCTCAAGGGAGTGCCCTTTATCGCACAGCCTGTTACAGAATCTTTCTAAGACAGGAATGAGAGATAGGAGAAATCCTATAATTGAGGTGGCACCGCGAATTTCGTCCTCACGCAAGTTATTTTGCGTGGGGATTTTTCATACAGTCACCACGGACTAGAAGTAGAACTGAAAGGAAAATTACAATGGAACGAATCATTCATGGAGATGTCTTATCACCAATCTTGGCTTATATGCGCCTAAAGGGGCAACACAAGGTTATCTTAGAAAGTATTCCGAAAGACAAGGAAACAGCTCGTTTTTCTATCTTAGCCTATAATCCAGTTTTTGAGATTAAGTTTGAAAATGGAATTCTTTATCAAAATGGTCAAGTGATTGATCAGGATCCCTTGGATTTTCTTTATGAAGTGACTCATAAGAGCCAGCATAATTCAGATCTCCCTTTTGGTGGTGGGGCAATTGGTTTTGTTGGTTACGATATGATTTCGCTTTATGAAGAAATTGGTCAAATTCCTCAAGATACAATTGGAACGCCAGACATGCATTTCTTCGTCTATGAGAGTTACATTGTCTTTGACCACAAGAAGGAAAAAATTCATGTCATCGAGGATGCTCTTTATAGTGAGCGTAGTCAAGACGACTTGGAAAAAGTCTTGAACCAAGTGCTTGAGGAATTACGCATTCCTGCTCCAAATGAATTTGAAGACTTGGATCTATCTCCGTTAGACTTCAAACCGCATATCGCTCCTCAGAAGTTTGAGGAAATGGTGGAAACCGCTCGTGACTTGATTCGTAACGGGGATATGTTCCAATGCGTGCTCAGTCAGCGCTTCTCAGCAGAAGTTACTGGAAATCCATTTGACTTCTACAGAAATCTCCGCGTGACTAATCCTTCTAATTACCTTTATTTCTATGATTTTGGTGATTATCAAATCATCGGTGCCAGTCCAGAAAGTTTGGTTTCTGTCAAAAATGGCATCGTGACAACCAATCCGATTGCAGGGACACGACCAAGAGGAGCTACGGATGAAGAAGACAAGGCTTTGGCGACAGACCTGCTTTCGGATGAGAAGGAAACAGCAGAGCATCGAATGTTAGTAGACTTGGGTCGTAATGATATTGGTCGCATCTCTGAAACGGCCAGTGTCCAAGTCACCAAGTATATGGAAGTAGAGCTCTTCCGCTACGTTATGCATTTGACCAGTGTAGTCAAGGGGCGTTTGCTTCCAGAACTCACTGCCATGGATGCCTTGAAAGCTACACTTCCAGCTGGAACAGTTTCAGGAGCACCAAAGATTCGAGCTATGAGACGCATCTATGAACTGGAAACAGAAAAACGTGGCGTATACGCAGGGGCAATCGGCTACTTGTCTGCGACGGGTGATATGGATTTGGCCATTGCCATCCGAACCATGATTCTCAAAAATCAAACAGCTTATGTGCAGGCTGGGGCAGGGATTGTCTACGACTCCATCGCCCAAAACGAATACCAAGAAACCATTAACAAAGCAAAATCTATGACTAGAATTGGAGAACTAAGACCATGATTTTATTGATTGACAACTATGATTCTTTTACCTATAACTTGGCCCAATACATTGGGAATTTTGCAGAAGTTCAGGTTTTGAGAAATGATGATCCCAAGCTGTATGAAGAAGCTGAAAAAGCAGATGGTCTGGTCTTTTCGCCCGGCCCTGGTTGGCCAGTTGATGCTGGAAAGATGGAAGACATGATTCGTGATTTTGCTGGCAAGAAGCCGATTCTTGGGATTTGTTTGGGCCACCAAGCTATCGCAGAAGTCTTTGGTGGTAAGTTAGGTTTGGCTCCAAAAGTCATGCATGGGAAACAGAGCAATATCAGCTTTGAAGTGCCATCTGTTTTGTATCAAGGCATTGAAGATGGACGTGCAGTCATGCGTTACCACAGTATTTTAATTGAAGAAATGCCAGAAGACTTTGAAGTGACAGCTCGTTCGACTGATGACCAAGCCATCATGGGGATTCAACACAAAAGCCTGCCGATTTATGGCTTCCAGTACCATCCAGAGAGCATTGGAACGCCAGACGGCTTGTCTTCTATTCGGAATTTTATCGAGAAGGTTGTAAAGTGAGGAAACTAGGATGAAAGAGATTATTGAAAAACTAGCAAAATTTGAAAATTTATCAGGTGTGGAAATGATGGATGTCATTGAGCGTATCGTAACTGGGCGTGTAACGGAAGCGCAGATTGCTTCTCTCCTCTTAGCTCTTAAGATGAAGGGGGAAACACCTGAAGAACGCACAGCCATTGCCCAAGTCATGAGAGGACATGCCCAACATATTCCAACTGAGATTCATGATGCCATGGACAACTGTGGTACAGGTGGAGACAGGTCTTTCAGTTTTAATATTTCCACAACTGCAGCCTTTGTCTTGGCTGGTGACGGTGTTCATATGGCAAAACACGGTAACCGCTCGATTTCTTCTAAATCTGGTTCTGCAGATGTCCTCGAAGCCTTGGGAATCAATCTTGATCTCAAACCAGCTGAACTAGGTAAGGTCTTTGATAAAACTGGAATCGTCTTTCTCTTCGCTAAAAATATGCACCCAGCTATGAAATACATCATGCCAGCTCGTTTGGAATTGGGAATTCCAACGATTATGAACTTGACTGGTCCCCTGATTCATCCAATGGCTTTAGAAACACAGCTTCTTGGAATTAGTCGTCCAGAACTCCTAGAAAGTACAGCTCAGGTTTTGAAAAATATGGGTCGCAAACGTGCCATCGTGGTTGCTGGACCAGAAGGGTTGGATGAAGCTGGTTTGAATGGAACAACCAAAATTGCACTTCTTGAAAATGGCGAAATCACCTTATCAAGCTTTACTCCCGAGGATTTGGGAATGGAGCGCTACGCTATCGAAGATATTCGTGGAGGCAATGCTCAGGAAAATGGAGAAATTTTGCTCAGCGTTCTTAAAAATGAACCAAGTCCATTCTTGGAAACGACAGTTTTAAATGCAGGTCTTGGTTTCTATGCTAATGGTAAGGTAGTTAGTATCAAGGATGGAGTTGCCTTAGCTCGTCAAGTGATTGCTAGTGGCAAGGCCCTTGAAAAACTCAGACTGTTACAGGAGTACCAAAAATGAGTCAGGAATTTTTAGCACGAATTTTGGAGCAGAAGGCGCGTGAGGTTGAGCAGATGGAGCTGGAGGAAATCCAGTCCCTGCGCCAGACCTATCGCTTGGCAGAATTTTTGAAGAATCATCAGGACCGCTTGCAAGTAATCGCAGAAGTCAAGAAGGCTAGCCCTAGTCTGGGAGATATCAATCTCGATGTGGATATTGTGCAACAGGCCCAGACTTATGAAGCAAATGGAGCAGTGATGATTTCGGTGTTGACAGATGAGGTTTTCTTTAAAGGGCATTTGGATTATCTACGGGAAATTTCCAGTCAGGTAGAGATTCCGACGCTCAACAAAGACTTTATCATCGATGAAAAGCAAATCATCCGCGCTCGCAATGCAGGTGCGACAGTTATCTTGCTCATTGTGGCAGCCTTGTCCGAAGAACGCCTCAAGGAACTGTATGACTACGCGACAGAGCTTGGTCTGGAAGTCTTAGTGGAGACTCACAATCTAGCTGAACTAGAGCTAGCCCACAGACTTGGTGCTGAGATTATCGGGGTCAACAACCGCAACTTGACTACCTTTGAGGTCGACTTGCAGACCAGTGTAGATTTAGCCCCTTACTTTGAGGAAGGTCGCTATTACATTTCTGAATCTGCCATTTTCACAGGGCAGGATGCGGAACGACTAGCCCCATACTTTAACGGAATTTTGGTAGGGACAGCTCTTATGCAGGCAGAAGATGTGGCCCAGAGAATCAAGGAGTTGCAGATTGACAAAGGTTAAGATTTGTGGACTATCGACCAAAGAAGCGGTGGAAACAGCCGTATCAGCAGGAGCCGACTACATCGGTTTTGTCTTTGCACCTAGTAAAAGACAAGTGACCTTGGATCAGGCTGCTGAGCTGGCAAAGCTTATTCCTGCAGATGTCAAAAAGGTTGGTGTATTTGTTTCACCAAGTCGGTCAAAACTGCTAGAAGCGATTGAAAAAGTTGGCCTAGACTTGGTTCAAGTTCACAGTCAGGTGGCGGATGATTTGTTTGAGAATTTGCCTTGTGCCAGTATTCAGGCTGTGCAGGTGGATGGAGAGGGTCATGTGCCCAATTCTCAGGCAGACTATCTACTCTTTGATGCCCCTGTGGCTGGGAGTGGTCAGACCTTTGACTGGGGTCAACTGGATACGATTGGACTAACTCAGCCTTTCTTTATCGCAGGTGGGCTTAATGAAGACAATGTAGTAAAAGCAATTCAACACTTTACTCCCTATGCAGTAGATGTATCGAGCGGAGTGGAGACAGATGGACAAAAAAATCATGAAAAGATTAGAAGATTTATAGAGAGGGTAAAGAATGACATATCAAGAACCAAATAAAGATGGATTTTACGGAAAATTCGGCGGACGTTTTGTCCCAGAAACATTGATGACAGCAGTTTTGGAGTTGGAGAAGGCTTACCGTGAAAGTCAGGCAGACCCAAGTTTCCAAGAGGAATTGAACCAACTCTTACGCCAGTATGTGGGGCGTGAAACTCCTCTTTACTACGCAAAAAACTTGACCCAGCATATCGGCGGAGCCAAGATTTATCTTAAACGGGAAGACCTCAACCATACAGGGGCTCACAAGATTAACAATGCCTTGGGACAAGTTCTTCTGGCTAAACGCATGGGCAAAAAGAAAATTATCGCTGAAACAGGTGCTGGTCAGCACGGTGTGGCAACTGCAACTGCTGCAGCCCTCTTTAACATGGAATGTACTATCTACATGGGTGAGGAAGATGTCAAACGCCAAGCCCTCAATGTGTTCCGTATGGAGCTTTTGGGAGCCAAGGTTGAGGCAGTGACAGACGGTTCGCGCGTGCTCAAGGATGCGGTCAATGCAGCCCTTCGTTCATGGGTGGCAAATATCGACGACACCCACTATATCCTTGGTTCTGCCTTGGGGCCTCATCCATTCCCAGAAATCGTTCGTGACTTCCAAAGTGTCATCGGTAGAGAAGCTAAACAACAGTATCGCGATATGACAGGTCAAGATCTCCCAGATGCCCTAGTAGCCTGTGTTGGTGGTGGGTCGAATGCCATCGGTCTCTTCCATCCATTTGTAGAAGATGAGTCAGTAGCTATGTATGGGGCTGAAGCAGCTGGACTTGGTGTAGACACAGAGCACCACGCAGCTACCTTGACCAAGGGTCGTCCGGGTGTCCTTCACGGTTCCCTCATGGATGTACTCCAAGATGCTCATGGTCAAATTCTTGAAGCCTTCTCTATCTCGGCAGGTTTGGACTATCCTGGTATCGGTCCAGAACATTCTCACTACCACGATATCAAACGTGCCAGCTATGTTCCTGTGACGGACGAAGAAGCCTTGGAAGGATTCCAACTCTTGTCTCGTGTGGAAGGGATTATCCCAGCCTTGGAATCTAGCCATGCTATCGCCTTTGCAGTGAAATTGGCCAAAGAACTTGGACCAGAAAAGTCTATGATTGTCTGCCTATCGGGTCGTGGGGACAAGGATGTGGTTCAAGTCAAAGACCGCTTGGAAGCAGATGCAGCAAAGAAGGGAGAAGCTCATGCCTAAGACACTAACAGAAAAATTGAATGCTATAAAAGCAACTGGAAAAGGAATTTTCGTTCCTTATATCATGGCTGGTGACCACGAAAAAGGTTTGGACGGTCTTGCTGAAACAATTCACTTTTTAGAAGATTTGGGTGTCTCTGCAATTGAAGTGGGCATTCCCTTTTCAGATCCTGTCGCAGATGGACCTGTTATAGAAGAAGCTGGCTTGCGTAGTTTAGCCCACGGGACTTCTACCCAGGCTTTGGTTGAAACCTTGAAAACCATTGAAACAGAGGTTCCGCTGGTCATCATGACCTACTTCAACCCCCTCTTTCAGTACGGTGTGGAGAACTTTGTCAAAGATTTGGTAGATACAGCGGTTAAGGGCTTGATTATCCCAGACCTGCCTCATGAACATGCCAACTTTGTAGAACCATTTTTGGCAGATACAGACATTGCCTTGATACCCCTAGTTAGTTTGACAACAGGACTTGAGCGCCAGAAAGAGTTGATTGAAGGAGCAGAAGGATTTGTCTATGCTGTTGCCATCAATGGGGTGACAGGGAAATCAGGCAATTACCGCGCAGATTTGGATAAGCACTTGGCACAATTGCATCAAGTGGCTGACATCCCAGTCTTGACAGGATTTGGGGTATCTAGTCAAGCTGATGTAGAACGCTTTAATGCGGTGTCAGATGGCGTTATCGTTGGTTCGAAAATTGTAAAAGCTCTCCATCAAGGAGAGCCAATTCAGGACTTTATCAGACAAGCAGTAGCTTACCAAAAATAATCACACAAGCAGCAAGTAAGAGGAAAGGCACGAAAGGAAGTCTTTCCTTTTTCTTTTGTAGGAGAAAGGCTAGTTTTAGATATCATTTGCCAAATTACTCTGATATGAAACTTTAAGAAAAAGCTAATTATTGTAGTAATTTCTTTAAGAAAATGATATAATTCATTAAAAAGTATTCGGAGGAGGAAGAATTATGTTAAATCAGGATCTCTTTGATTCGCTCAAGGCACAAAAAATTGTAGATACTTTGATGAAAGGTCAAAAAGATTATGTCGATGAACGTCTAGAAAAAAGAGAGACAATGATAGTGTCGAATGGTTATGCATGGACGCGACCTAATCATATTGATACTGCATTTGCATCAGCAGATTTGTTTGAGTATAAATTACAATTAGCAGGACAGACTTGGGGATATTTAGAATTTGAAACAAATACAGAAAAATATGGGAAAGTATTGTTAATTATAAAGGGTAAGAAGCGACTTACGAACCAATTTCCTTTGGTACAAAAAAATAAGAGTGGCTACTTATTTGAATATGCTCAGATGAATACACTTTATCTTAATCAACATTCTTCCTACAAAAATGATGAAGATAGTCATTCCTTTCCAATTCAGATGGAGTTAGTTTCTGATGAAATGATTCAAGAAATTGAACAAGCTACCAAAAATTCGAATATCGAAAAATTTATGATTTTAACTTATGAGGCAGACTCAGAAAACAATATTATATCTGTAGATGTTGTTATGCCTGATGCACGAACTGGTCAGTTACACTTGATTCAAGATTTGTCTGAGTATATTCAATCAAGTTCGTACCATTTCGAAGAAGCTAAATATCAAGATATTCCTAATTTTTCAGAATTATCGGAAACAGAAGATTTTGAAATTATTCCAAGAATAGAAAAACAAGAAGGTCAAAAGTAGTAAGGAGTATGTAAATGTTTAATGGTCGGGTATTGAAAGAATTACGGCTGTTAAATGGTTTAAGTAGAGCAGAATTGGCTCAGAGAATTAATTTAACGGAACAAGCCATTTGGCAGTTTGAGTCCAACGAAACGAAACCTAAATTATCAACCAAAATGCATTTGGCTAACCAATTTCATGTTGATTTAACTTATTTTGAACAGGAAGAGGAGAGCATTCGATTTGATTCTTCTGTAATTGCCTTTAGAAATGCAGACCTAGCAACACGGAAAACAATAGATATTCAAACTATGTATTTACATAAGGTAGATAGTTTGATTGATTATTTTGAAAGTTTTGTAATTATACCTAATATTACAATTCATGACCTAAGTAATGTAGTGAGTGAATCTTATCATAAGGGAAAATCCATTGAGGAATTGGCTCTTTATGCCAGGGAAAAATTAGGTATTTCAAAAGATAATCATGATTTGCTTTATAAATTAGAACGTTCAGGCATCTATATCGTGGAACGATTAATTAATGGTCAAGCTGATGCTTATAGCGCATGGTCAAAATTGGGAAGACCTTACATTGTGTTGGGAACGAATAAATCATCTGTACGTCGAAATTTTGACTTAGCTCATGAGCTAGGACATATTCTTTTACACAAATATAAAGATATGAATGAAGATGGCGATCGTTTGGAGCAAGAAGCAAATTATTTTGCATCATGTTTTTTATTGCCAAAAGAAGAGTTTTTAGTCAAATTTGAAGAGAGGGTTGGCAAGCGTGTCAGCAATCCTGATAGTTATATTTTATTGAAGTCGGATTTGAATGTTTCGATACAGGCTTTAGAGTATCGAGCTTTTAAGTTAGGATTATTGACTCCAAAGCAACATTCTTACTTTTATCGTCAAATTGCGCAAAAAGGTTACAAAATGATAGAACCTCTGGATGATCAAATTTTTGTTAAAAAACCAAGCAAAGTAAAGAGTATTCTGGACGTCGTTTTGAGTAATCATCTAGTCAGTCTAGCGACTATAATGTCTAAACAAAGTATTCGTTTACAGTTTATAAGCGAAATATTTTCAGTCGAAATGAAATTTTTTGATCAGTATCAAGAAGATAAAAGAACAGATCGATTTGATAACATCATTCCTTTGTACAAAAGAAATAATTTATAATTCAACTGTGAAATAATTTCATGAAGGACATATGGCAGAAATTGGACTTTATCAAACAAGCAGTAGCTTACCAAAAATAATCACACAAGCAGCGAGTAAGAGGAAAGGCACGAAAGGAAGTCTTTCCTTTTTCTTTTGCAGGAGAAAGGCTAGAATCCCCGTTGCAGAAGCAAACTGAATCAAGATGAGCAATTCTGTTGCGCTAAAGACGAGAGCGCAAGAAGCTAAAAAAAGGAAATCCCCTGCACCCATGCGGATATCGATAAAATGAGCCAAAATTCCAAGTATGAGGAAGGAGATCATGACCAGATTCCAGCCAGAGGAAGCTATTAGGATTAGGTGGAAAGTCATCCAGACCAGTAAGGGATATTCCTGATGGCGAAAGTCGTAGATGCCCAAGGTCAAACCAGCAGTGATTAGGATGACTTGACTCAAGGAAAGTAATTCCCAAGAGTAAAGCAGAAAGAGGAGTCCTAAGCCTAGTTCAAAGAGGGCATACCAGACAGGATAGCGGACCTTGCAGTAGCGACAGCAAAAGCGATTGAAGACCTGTGAGAGAATCGGAATCAAATCTAAGGGACGCAAGCGAGTCTGACAGGAATCGCAGTGACTGGCTGGACTGATAATGGATTGCTCTGGAAAACGGTCAATGACCAAACCAAGAAAGGAAGCGAGAATACTCCCGACAAGAAAAAAATAAATATCAATCATACTTATCTATTCGTAAAAAATAGGAGAAGTAGTATAATGGAGAGACATAGATAAGATGGTGAGGTCAAGATGATAATTCGTTTTGAAGAAAAGGTGAGCACAGAAAACGCTCAGCTCGTATGCCAATGGTCCAACTCCCTTGGCAAATCCTTTCAAGAACAATGGATGGGACCAAGGATTCCTTTTCCACTGACCCTTCAAGCCTTGCAAGACTTGGAAGGAGTCTTTTCAATCTTTGATGGACACGAGTTTGTCGGGCTTATCCAGAAAATCAGGCTAGAAGACAGCAATCTTCATATTGGAAGATTCTTTATCAACCCCCAGAAACAGGGGCAGGGCTTAGGTAGGCAGGCTTTAAGGAAATTTGTTAGTTTGGCCTTTGAAAATGAAGATATAGACAGTATTTCTTTAAATGTCCTCGAAGCAAATCAAAGAGCTCAGAATCTTTACCAAAAAGAAGGATTTGAAATCGTTCAAATGGTTGAAGCACCTGTACGGAAATACGTTATGAAAAAGGGGAGATAGGAAGAAACAAAGTCTTTTCCTGTGGTAGGTAGATTCCTATATATGAAATTGAAGGGATTTTAGGAAGCCAATTGGAGTGATTTTATCCATGATGGTAAAAAGGGTCTGGACAAAAATGATTGAGAAATAGTTGCTAAAAAAGCGTTTGCATGATACTATATATTGAAAGGAGGTGATAAGATGGTAGAACAAAGAAAATCAATTACCATGAAAGATGTTGCTTTAGAAGCAGGAGTTAGTGTTGGAACAGTTTCACGTGTAATTAATAAAGAAAAAGGCATTAAAGAAGTAACCTTGAAAAAAGTGGAACGAGCAATTAAAACCTTGAATTACATTCCAGATTACTACGCTCGAGGAATGAAAAAAAATCGAACAGAAACGATTGCAATCATTGTACCAAGTATCTGGCATCCCTTTTTTTCAGAATTTGCTATGCATGTGGAAAATGAAGTCTATAAGAGGAATAATAAATTACTCTTATGTTCTATAAATGGTACAAATAGAGAGCAAGACTATCTGGAGATGTTGCGTCATAATAAAGTTGATGGAGTGGTTGCCATTACCTATAGTCCAATTGAACATTACCTGTCGTCAGGAATTCCCTTTGTCAGTATTGACCGTACATACTCAGATATTGCAATTCCTTGTGTTTCATCAGATAATGATGCAGGTGGAAGAGAAGCAGCTAAACAATTAATTAGTAAAGGATGTCAGCACTTAGCCTTTGTGGGTGGACATAATACAACCATTAATGAAACCAAACGTCGTAGAATTTCATTTGAAAAGTATGTCCAAGAGCATAAAATACCTCTTAGTATTTTTGATTTGGATGAGACAGTTACTGACTATCATGGAAAGCTAGAGAGTTTCTTGGAAGAAAATCCTTCTATAGATGGAATTTTTACAATTAACGACTTTGCAGCTTTAGATGTTATTGATATACTAGAAAAAAATGGCAAACGTATTCCTCATGATGTCCAAATTATTGGATACGATGGAATTAAAATGGCTGGAGATAGAAATTATCTACTTTCAACAATTGAGCAACCCCTGGAGGAAATGGCTAGAGAAGCTGTACGAATCCTATTTGATATCATAGAAGGAAAGGCTGTTAATTTGCAGACAATCCTACCAGTAAAATTTGTTGAAGGAAAAACAACAAAAAAATGAAAATAAGTCTTGACAGAAAGCGCTATCAATGATAGAATGAATTCAGATAAAAAAGATTTATTTTTTTAGAACAAAAATGAAACGTTTCAAAAAAAGAAATAAATAGACAGCGCCAAGCGCTATCTTTTCTAGGAAAAAATGAAACGTTTCAAAAAAGGAGGTTGCTATGAATAGCAAAGCGAAGCAAGTTTCTCTTTGGGAAAGAATCAAGAAACAAAAACTCTTGTTATTGATGACTGTCCCTGGTTTAGTTTTAACCTTTATCTTTAAATACATTCCTATGTACGGGGTTTTAATCGCATTTAAAGATTACAATCCCTTAAAAGGAATTTTAGGGAGTGATTGGATTGGTTTTTCTGAGTTTACAAAATTCATATCCTCTCCCAACTTTGGTATCTTGTTAGCCAATACTTTAAAATTAAGTATCTATGGTTTATTGCTTGGCTTTTTACCACCAATCATTCTTGCTATTATGCTCAATCAACTCTTGAGTGAAAAAGTCAAAAAACGAATTCAGCTCATTTTATACGCACCAAACTTTATCTCAGTCGTTGTTATCGTTGGTATGATTTTCCTTTTCTTTTCAGTGGGAGGGCCAATCAACAATTTTCTCTCTATGTTTGGAATAAAGGCTGACTTCTTGACAAATCCAGACTTCTTTAGACCTTTATACATCTTTAGTGGTATCTGGCAAGGAATGGGCTGGTCTTCAACGCTCTACACAGCAACATTAGTAAATGTAGATCCAGCTTTAGTAGAAGCATCCCGACTGGATGGAGCCAATATCTTCCAACGAATCTGGCACATTGATATTCCAGCTCTTAAGCCTATTATGGTTATCCAATTTGTTTTAGCTGCAGGTGGAATTATGAATGTCGGATATGAAAAAGCATTCTTAATGCAGACATCGTTGAACTTGCCAACTTCTGAAATTATCTCTACATATGTCTATAAAGTTGGTCTTGTATCAGGAGACTATTCTTACTCAACAGCGGTTGGTTTGTTTAATGCAGTGATTAACGTAGTATTGCTTGTTGCAGTTAACCAAATCGTTAAACGCATGAATAATGGTGAAGGAATTTAAGGAGGGAAGCATGAAAAATTCGATTATGGATACAAAATTTGATAGACGTATCTTACTCTTAAATAAAATCATTATTGTCTTTATCGTTTTGATGACTTTGCTTCCTTTACTTTATATCGTCGTAGCATCCTTTATGGATCCTAAAGTTCTGGTTAGTAGAGGGATTAGCTTTAATCCAGCCGATTGGACGGTAGAAGGTTACCAGCGTGTATTCAGTGACCAATCTATTCTAAGAGGTTTTATCAATTCTCTACTATACTCTTTTGGCTTTGCGGCTTTAACAGTATTGCTATCTGTGTTTACAGCTTATCCTCTTTCTAAGAAAGACTTGGTTGGACGTCGTTGGATTAACTACTTCTTGATTGTAACCATGTTCTTTGGTGGTGGTTTAGTCCCAACTTACTTGCTGGTAAAAGATTTGGGCATGCTGAATACTCCATGGGCTATCATTGTTCCAGGTGCTGTCAATGTTTGGAATATTATTCTTGCTAGGGCTTATTTCCAAGGATTGCCTGAAGAATTAGTTGAAGCAGCGGTCATTGATGGTGCAAATGATTTACAGATTTTCTTCAAAATCATGCTTCCTCTTGCAAAACCAATTATGTTTGTTCTCTTCCTCTATGCTTTTGTAGGACAGTGGAACTCATACTTTGATGCAATGATTTATATCAAGGATCCAAACTTGGAACCATTGCAACTAGTACTTCGTAAAATTCTCATTCAGAGCCAACCAGGTCAAGACATGATTGGAGCACAAGCGGCTATGAATGAAATGAAACGTTTAGCTGAATTGATTAAATACGCAACTATTGTCATTTCCAGCTTGCCATTGATTGTTATGTATCCATTCTTCCAAAAATACTTTGATAAAGGAATTATGGCTGGTTCACTTAAAGGATAAAAAAGAAAAAATAAAAGGAGATTTCTCATGAAATTCAAAACATTCTCAAAATCAGCAGTTTTGTTGACAGCTAGTTTAGCAGTACTTGCAGCCTGTGGCTCAAAAAATACAGCTTCAAGTCCAGATTATAAGTTGGAAGGTGTAACATTCCCGCTTCAAGAAAAGAAAACATTGAAGTTTATGACAGCCAGTTCACCGTTAGCACCCAAAGACCCAAATGAAAAATTGATTTTACAACGTTTGGAGAAGGAAACTGGCGTTCATATTGACTGGACCAACTACCAATCCGACTTTGCAGAAAAACGTAACTTGGATATTTCTAGTGGTGATTTACCAGATGCTATCCACAACGACGGAGCTTCAGATGTGGACTTGATGAACTGGGCTAAAAAAGGTGTTATTATTCCAGTTGAAGATTTGATTGATAAATACATGCCAAATCTTAAGAAAATTTTGGATGAGAAACCAGAGTACAAGGCCTTGATGACAGCACCTGATGGGCACATTTACTCATTCCCATGGATTGAAGAGCTTGGAGATGGTAAAGAGTCTATTCACAGCGTCAACGATATGGCTTGGATTAACAAAGATTGGCTTAAGAAACTTGGTCTTGAAATGCCAAAAACTACTGATGATTTGATTAAAGTCCTAGAAGCTTTCAAAAACGGGGATCCAAATGGAAATGGAGAGGCTGATGAAATTCCATTTTCATTTATTAGTGGTAACGGAAACGAAGATTTTAAATTCCTATTTGCTGCATTTGGTATAGGGGATAACGATGATCATTTAGTAGTAGGAAATGATGGCAAAGTTGATTTCACAGCAGATAATGATAACTATAAAGAAGGTGTCAAATTTATCCGTCAATTGCAAGAAAAAGGCTTGATTGATAAAGAAGCTTTCGAACATGATTGGAATAGTTACATTGCTAAAGGTCATGATCAGAAATTTGGTGTTTACTTTACATGGGATAAGAGTAATGTTACTGGAAGTAATGAAAGTTATGATGTTTTACCAGTACTTGCTGGACCAAGTGGTCAAAAACACGTAGCTCGTACAAACGGTATGGGATTTGCACGTGACAAGATGGTTATTACCAGTGTAAACAAAAACCTAGAATTGACAGCTAAATGGATTGATGCACAATACGCTCCACTCCAATCTGTGCAAAATAACTGGGGAACTTACGGAGATGACAAACAACAAAACATCTTTGAATTGGATCAAGCGTCAAATAGTCTAAAACACTTACCACTAAACGGAACTGCACCAGCAGAACTTCGTCAAAAGACTGAAGTAGGAGGACCACTAGCTATCCTAGATTCATACTATGGTAAAGTAACAACCATGCCTGATGATGCCAAATGGCGTTTGGATCTTATCAAAGAATATTATGTTCCTTACATGAGCAATGACAATAACTATCCAAGAGTCTTTATGACACAGGAAGATTTGGACAAAATTGCCCATATCGAAGCAGATATGAATGACTATATCTACCGTAAACGTGCTGAATGGATTGTAAATGGCAATATTGATACTGAGTGGGATGATTACAAGAAAGAACTTGAAAAATACGGACTTTCTGATTACCTCGCTATTAAACAAAAATACTACGACCAATACCAAGCAAACAAAAACTAGAGGTTGATTATGGGAGATAAGAAATACACAGTAGAAAAAGCCAATCGTTTTATAGCAGAAAATAAACATCTCGTTAATACTCAATATAAGCCTGAAGAACATTTTTCAGCTGAGATTGGTTGGATCAATGATCCAAATGGATTTGTCTATTTTCGTGGAGAATACCATCTCTTTTATCAATTCTATCCATATGATAGTGTTTGGGGACCTATGCACTGGGGACATGCTAAAAGTAAGGACTTGGTGACTTGGGAGCACTTGCCAGTGGCACTTGCTCCTGACCAAGACTACGACAGCAATGGTTGCTTCTCAGGCTCTGCAATTGTCAAAGACGATCGCCTCTGGCTCATGTATACTGGAAACATCGAAGAAGAAACCGGTGTTCGTCAAGTGCAAAATATAGCATTTTCAGACGATGGGATTCACTTTGAAAAGATTGAACAAAATCCAGTTGCAACTGGAGCAGACTTGCCAGATGAGTTGATTGCTGCTGATTTCCGTGATCCAAAACTCTTTGAAAAAGATGGACGCTATTACTCCGTAGTAGCTGCTAAACACAAGGATAACGTGGGCTGTATCGTTCTACTAGGGTCCGATAACCTAGTAGAATGGCAGTTCGAATCCATCTTTTTAAAAGGGATAGAACACCAAGGCTTCATGTGGGAATGCCCAGATTACTTTGAGTTAGATGGGAAGGATTGCCTTATTATGTCACCCATGCGTTATCAGCGTGAGGGAGACTCATATCATAACATCAATTCATCGGTTTTGTTCACGGGTAAGGTAGATTGGGAAGAAAAACTTTTTATTCCAGAATCAGTTCAAGAAATTGACCATGGCCAAGACTTCTATGCGCCTCAAACATTGTTGGACGATCAAAATCATCGTATCCTGATTGCTTGGATGCAGACATGGGGGCGTACCCTTCCAACCCATGACCAAGAACACAAATGGGCTGGTGTCATGACTTTACCTAGAATTCTAAGATTGGAAGATGGCAAACTAAGACAATTCCCTGTTAAAAAAGGCCAATATCAAATCCAAATAGATAAAGATTGTCATTTCCACTTAGGAAATGATACAGATTATCTTGAATTTGGTTATGACAGTAATGCGCAGCAAGTTTACATTGATCGTAGCCATCTTGTTCAAAAAATTCTAGGTGAAGAAGAACAGGACACTAGTCGACGGTATGTAGATATTGAAGCTAAAGAATTGGAAGTTGTTCTAGATAAAAATTCCATCGAGATTTTTGTCAATCAAGGTGAAGCAAGCTTGACTGCAACTTATTACTTAACGGTGCCAGCTGAGCTATCACGAATTGATTAAAAATTAAGTTATTTCTCCTAAAGAAAAAGTTCTCTTTCTAAAATAGTGGAAAGAGGACTTTTTGTGTTTTGGGTATATAAGCTTAGTTTATGGTATTTGTAAAATTGGTGTTGGATTATGATTTAAGCTAGTTTTCTAAAGAATTTGAAAAAAATTTTATTTAAGCAAAAAAACCTTGGTTCCAAGACTTTTCCTGTTGTATTTATATGCCTCCTACAGGGATCGAACCTGTGACCCACGGATTAAGAGTCCGCTGCTCTGCCAGCTGAGCTAAGGAGGCAAAGAAAAAAGCTGTATTGGTGCCGAAACTTCACGGTTTGTATTGAACCCGCGCAATTAAGCAGGTGGGCAACTCGCTCTAACTGAAGCTGTTTCCGTGTGAGACGGCCTACATGCTGTTAGAAGACTTTTGTTTCCCTAATAATACAAAAAATAGTCGGTCAACACTTAAGTGTGAAGTCGTACACCACAGCGTTTCTATACTTATATGATACCACTTTTTCAAAAAAAATCAAGAGGAAAGTGCAATTTTTTGAAAAGGATTTCAGATTTTTCGCAAACGGTCGATAGCTTCCTTTCTTTGAGCCAAGGCCCGTTCATATTTACCAGTATCTTCTGCTTGGAAATAGTGATGATTACGAATTTTTTCTGGCAGATAGTCTTGCTTGACCCAATTTCCAGGATAGTTGTGTGGATAGAGATAGTCTTGGGCATTGCCAAGTTCCTTGCTTCCACTGTAGTGCCCATCACGCAGGTGTCGCGGAATAGGCAAGTGCCCTGATGTTTTGAGGTCAGCAAGTGCCTTATCCATAGCTACATAGGCTGAGTTGGATTTTGGAGAAAGGGCCAAATCAATCACGACATTGGCAATGAGAATGCGGGCTTCTGGGAATCCAATCCTTTGTGCAGCATCCAGAGCAGTCACGGTATGAATCTGGGCTTCAGGGTTGGCCAAACCGATATCTTCATAGGCGATAACGGTCAAGCGTCGAGCGAGACTTGGCAAATCACCAGCCTCAATCAAGCGGGCAGCATAGTGGAGACTAGCATCCACATCCGAGCCACGGATAGACTTTTGCAGGGCTGAGAGGACATCGTAGTGTCCATCCCCATCTTTGTCCATAGTAATATAACTCCGCTGCAGGCTATTTTCCATGATATCAAGGGTGATATGGCGAATGCCCTCGTCATTCTCAGGGGTAGAGAGAATAGCCAGGTCCAGCGAGTTAAAGGTAGAGCGCAGGTCTCCGTTTGTAGAGGTTGCGATGAAATCCAGCACATCCTCATCTAGTTCTACTGGAAAATCAAAACCACGCTCAGGGTTACTTAGAGCTATCTGCAGGGCCTCTTTGACGTCTTGGTTAGACAGAGGTTCTAACTCAAAAATTTGAACTCGGCTACGGATGGCAGGAGTGACCGAGAAGAAAGGATTTTCAGTCGTAGCGCCAATCATGATGACCAGTCCGCTTTCCAAGAGAGGCAAGAGGAAGTCCTGCTTGGTTTTATCTAGTCTATGAATCTCGTCTAGTAATAGGACGAGACCACCAGAGAATTTAGCCTCTTCCGCAATTTCTTGCAGTCGCTTTTTACTATCAACTGTCGCATTGAAAGTTCGAAAGGCATACTTGGTCGTTCCAGCGATGGCAGAGGCAATACTGGTTTTGCCGATTCCCGGAGGGCCATATAGAATCATGGAGGACAGGCGGTTGGCTTCCACCATGCGGCGGATGATTTTTCCAGGTCCGACCAGATGCTCCTGACCGATGACCTGGTCGATGGTTTTAGGGCGCATGCGAAGCGCGAGATTGTCTGGCATAGCAGTCCTTTCTAGCGTGGATTTGAGTAGAATGACTCATCTACTATATCCATTCTAGCCTATTAGTTGTGATATTTCAATGGTTTTGTAATAATCAGGGAGTGAGATAGAATCTTTTTTACTATTTAATTTAATGAGGAGAGGTATCAGCATGAGAGATTTGATTTTCTTTAAAGCTCAAAATAGGATAGTTGAGCCTAAAGAAGTGGAAGTGCTGACTTGAGAAATAATATTGCTGAATGTCATTGTATGAACTATAATGAAAAGAGAGGTGATAAGCAATGGAAATGATGGAACTACCAAGTCAGGAAATTTTGATTTTTACAAAACAAATTCGTCATTGGATTCTTAGTGATCAAGTTATTTCAGGGAAAAGAAAACTTTTCTTCCGAGAAGATACTCCAAAAGAGATTTTAGATTTGTACGAAAACATTAAATCTAAACTTGATTTTGCTTACCAAGAAGTTCATTCTAATAATGGGTTGAAAAAATATGAAAAATAGAATAATTGATGTTTTTGAAGTAGTAAATCGCCTCCTTGTAATAACTGTTGAAAATCCTGATTTTGAATACTTGAGAGTTAATCATACTCAATGAAAATCAAAGAGCAAACTAGGAAACTAGCCGCAGGCTGTACTTGAGTACGGTAAGGCGACGTTGACGTGGTTTGAAGAGATTTTCGAAGAGTATCAGTTTGTAAAAATTGGAGATAAAAAATATAGAGTACGCAGTGTTCCTATGATTCATTCAACTCCGCCTCAATCTGTCTTAGATCGAGATACTTTTACAATTGACTATACAGATGATGAATTGCTCGATAAAGAAGCAGTTTTTACTACTCATTAGAAAATAGGTATGAATAAATTGGCTTCCCTTAGAACCACATCTAGGGGCTTTTATGTATAATAGAATAATAAGTATCACTCCTTTACAATACGTGTAACACGTGTTATAATGGTGTTGTCAGGAGGTAAAAGCGCTATGCCTATGACACAAAAAGAGATGGTTAAACTCCTTACGGTCCATGGTTGGATAAAGACTAGAGGCGGTAAAGGTTCCCATATTAAAATGGAAAAGCAAGGGGAAAGACCTATCACAATCCCTCATGGTGAGCTGAATAAGTACACTGAAAGAGGGATAAGAAAGCAAGCTGGGTTGTAAAATTCAGTCCCTGCTTTTTGATATGGAGGTAGTGAAATGTTAGTTACGTATCCAGCTTTATTTTATTATGACGACACAGACGGAACAGAAGCGACTTATTTTGTCCATTTCCCAGATTTTGAATACTCAGCTACACAAGGAGAGGGGATTTCTGAGGCTTTGGCTATGGGGTCGGAGTGGCTAGGGATAACTGTTGCAGATTTGATAGAGAGTGATGGAGAGTTACCTCAGCCATCAGATATCAATAGCTTGTCTTTAATTGATAATGATCCTTTTAAAGATGATGAAGATTTCGTGTCAACCTATGACCTTGATAAATCTTTTATTTCTATGGTATCTGTTGATGTATCAGAATACCTAGGAAGTCAGGAACCCATTAAAAAGACTTTGACCATACCAAAATGGGCAGATAAGTTGGGACGAGAAATGGGACTTAACTTTTCTCAGACTTTGACAGACGCTATTGCAGATAAGAAAGTTCAAGCCTAAGATTAAGCGTGGTATCGTGGTAATAGTCAATAAAAAAGCACGTCCACTTGTGCTAGTTACTCGCCTATTGATTTTATAGATTTATTAGCCCTTTCGCGGGCTTTTTATATTGATTTTTATGAGAAATGAAGAAATCAGACTTTTAAGAAAATCACTGATACCAAGGGTTTAAATGAGGTAATATGGTATAATTAGGACATAAAATAATTTTGTGGTAAGATGGTAGTATCTATTTTAGCATATTTCCGAGCAATCGGGGCGATTAAAGAGTCGCATAGAAAGAGGACAAAATGGCAACATACGGATTTTTAGATGTTTTAGAGGAAGAGTTGGACAAGAACTTTCCCTTTGACTTTGAGATTAGCTGGGACAAACGCAACCATGCGGTAGAAGTGAGTTTTCTATTGGAAGCGCAAAATGCTGCAGGTGTGGAGATGGTGGATGAAGACGGAGAGGTTTCATCAGATGACATTCTTTTTGAGGAAGCGGTCCTTTTCTACAATCCTGCCAAGTCAACAGTCAATGAGGAAGACTATTTGACTGTTATTCCTTACCTGCCTAAAAAAGGATTTTCCCGTGAATTTTTAGCTTATTTTGCCCTTTTCCTTAAAGATACTGCTGAGGTTGGGCTAGATACCCTCATGGACTTTTTGGAAGATCCAGAAGCAGAGGAATTTGTTATGGAATGGAATCAAGAAGTCTTTGAAGAAGGAAAAGTTGGCTTGGAAGAGGGAGAATTTTATCCTTATCCAAGATACTAGGAGTTGGTTGGAGGTGTTATGAAGAAAATTGGGACTTATTTGGTTTATGTGCTAGCTGTTGTCTTTATTATGCTAGCTTTTGCTTGTGGAACAATCGCATTTGCAGAGTTGGGGTATTCCGCAGTTTTAGCCTTTACTTTTGGTTATGCCTTCGCTCTTCTAAGCATGTATTTAATCTTTATTCTTCATGAACTGGGTCATGCTTTTTGTGGCTACTTGACAGGCTATCGGCTGGTGGCTTTTGGATTAGGACATTTTATTTTGACCAAAAAGTCAGGCAGGTTTCATCTTAGTAGAACAGCCATTCTGAAAAATGTTGGTGCTCAATACATTGGTTTAAAAGAGGATGAAAGCGATCAAAGAATCATCCTGATGCTTTCAGGAGGCTTGATGGTTCATCTCGGCTTGATATTATTGGCGATAGTGTTTGGATTTTTGACAAGAAGCTGGTATTTTGCAGGGACTTGGATTTTTCTTAATTTATCTTTCTTCCTAAATAACATTTTGCCAGTCGACATCACCGATGGAGCAAAAATTTGGGAATTACTACAACACCCTGAAAATACCAAATACGCCTACCTGGTATTGAGACATTCTGCTCAAACTTTGCTTGCTCCTCAAGAATATGATTTGAAAGACTTTGTTCAAGCAGTTCCTGAGGATGCACGAGGGAGTTTTGCGGATGGTGTATTAGGTATGCAAGGTGAAGTTTCCATTTTGGAAGGGAAGGAAGAAGTAGCTAAACAGCAGTTTCAAGCATTACTTGAGAGGACAACTACTCCGATGATGCAGACAGTTGCCCAACTATCCCTGCTTCATATCGCCTTGTTGGAAGGAGATTTTGAGCAAGCGGAGCAATATGCTAGTATTCGACAGGTCAAATCGTTTCTGTCTCTCAAACTGTCCAATCTTCAAGTGATACAAGCCTGGTATCAATTAAAGGTGAAGAAAGATGTAGATCGAACTCGTAAGGCTCTCAAGATTGCTAGACAGAAAATGGATAGTAGTCGAATGTTGAGGGACGAGAAACGCTATTATGAAAACTTGTTAGCAGAGCTGGAAAAGGAAATGTTAGAAGGAACTGAAGATGGAACTAGAAATTTCTGATTTCCAAGGTTGCAAGATTGCCCTCTTTTGTGGGGATAAGCTACTGACGATTTTGCGTGATGACAAGGACGATATCCCTTGTCCCAACATGTGGGAGTTGCCAGGTGGTGGCCGTGAAGGGGACGAAAGCCCTTTTGAATGCGCTCGGCGTGAAGTTTATGAGGAACTGGGAATTCATTTAGATGAAGACTGTCTGCTTTGGAGCAAGATTTATCCTAGCGTAATTTTTAAAGGCAAGAAATCGGTCTTTATGGTTGGTCAGCTAAGACAAGAACAATTTGAGAATATCATCTTCGGAGATGAAGGACAGGGCTATCAGCTGATGAATGTTGAGGAATTTCTTAGTTCCAGTCAAGTTGTGCCTCAGTTGCAAGAGAGATTAAAAGATTATTTAAAAGTAAGTGATTAGAAAGGATGGTTCAGTTACATTTCTAAACTGAACCCGCCCTAAACACTGTGCCAAAAAGATAAACTTCTCTTAGACACAAACGTCTTCAGAGAGTTTCCTATTTTGGCTTTGTGTTTTACGGGCTTGGTATCTTAATAATGGAAACATGGCAAGAGTTAAAAGTTACAGTGAAGCGTGAGGGAGAGGAGTTGGTTTCCAATCTCTTGATTGAGCTGGGAGCGCAAGGGGTAGCAATTGAAGACAGCATGGACTATGTGGGAAATGTGGACCGATTCGGTGAAATTTTCCCAGAGGTGGAGCAACAGGAAGAAATCGTAGTGACCGCCTACTACCCTGAAACGGTTGATGTAGCAGCAGTTGAAGCGGATTTGCAGGCTCGTCTGGCAGAATTGACCGACTTTATGGACCTAGGAGAAGTCAAGATGGGCACGACTGCCTTGGCTGAGGAAGACTGGGCTGACAACTGGAAGAAGTATTATGAACCGGCACGCATCACTCATGACCTGACCATCGTACCGTCATGGACGGACTATGAGGCAACAGCAGGAGAAAAGATTATCAAGCTGGATCCTGGTATGGCCTTTGGGACAGGGACCCACCCAACAACCAAGATGAGCCTCTTTGCCTTGGAACAGGTTCTTCGTGGTGGCGAAACAGTGCTAGATGTAGGGACTGGTTCAGGGGTTCTTTCTATTGCAAGCTCACTCCTAGGTGCCAAGGAGATTTTCGCCTATGACTTGGATGATGTGGCGGTTCGTGTCGCTCAGGAAAATATTGAGCTCAACACTGGTATGGAAAATATCCATGTAGCAGCAGGAGACTTGCTTAAGGGAGTTGAGATTGAAGCAGATGTCATCGTGGCTAATATCTTGGCGGATATTCTCATTCATCTGACGGAGGATGCTTATCGCTTGGTAAAGGATGAAGGCTACCTCATCATGAGTGGCATTATCAAGGACAAGTGGGACATGGTGCGCGAGTCGGCTGAGTCAGCTGGATTTTTCCTTGAAACCCACATGGTTCAAGGGGAATGGAATGCCTGTGTCTTTAAGAAAACCAAGGATATTTCAGGTGTGATTGGAGGCTAGCATGCAGCAGTATTTTGTCAAGGGGAGTGCAGTCTCTCCTGTCACCATCGAGGACAAGGAAACCAGCAAGCATATGTTTCAGGTTATGCGCCTGAAAGAAGATGATGAAGTGACCTTGGTCTTTGATGATGGCATAAAACGTTTGGCGTGCGTGCTGGATGTGGAAGCCCGTCAGTTTGAGTTGGTCCAAGAATTAGCTGACAATGTGGAATTACCAATCCAAGTGACCATCGCATCTGGATTTCCCAAGGGAGACAAGCTGGAGTTCATCGCTCAAAAAGTAACCGAACTGGGTGCTAGCCAAATCTGGGCCTTTCCTGCCGACTGGTCAGTTACCAAGTGGGATGGCAAGAAATTGGATAAAAAGGTTGAAAAATTAGAAAAAATTGCCCTTGGAGCAGCAGAACAAAGCAAGCGTAATCTAGTACCGAGTGTCACACTTTTCGAGAAAAAAGCAGATTTTCTAGCTCAGCTGAACCAGTTTGACCGCGTCGTAGTAGCTTATGAAGAGTCGGCCAAAGAAGGAGAAGCCGCTGCGCTTTTACAAGCAGTTACTGGACTCGAGAAGGGAAATAAATTGCTCTTTATCTTTGGTCCAGAAGGCGGTCTCTCACCTGCAGAAATTGAGAGTTTTGAAGCTAAGGGAGCGGTTCTTGCAGGACTTGGTCCTCGTATTTTGCGAGCAGAAACAGCACCACTTTACGCTTTATCAGCCCTTAGTGTTTTATTAGAATTAGAGAAATAAGAGGAAGAAAATGGAACAAAAACACCGTTCAGAGTTTCCAGAAAAGGAACTTTGGGATTTAACAGCTCTATACCAAGACCGTGAAGATTTCTTGCGTGCAATCGAGAAGGCTCGCGAAGACATCAATCAATTTAGCCGTGATTACAAGGGTAATCTTCATACTTTTGAGGATTTTGAAAAGGCCTTTGCGGAATTGGAACAAATATACATCCAGATGAGCCATATTGGTAACTATGGTTTTATGCCGCAGACGACAGACTATAGCAATGACGAATTTGCCAATATTGCCCAAGCTGGGATGGAATTTGAAACAGCTGCCAGCGTAGTATTGACCTTTTTTGACGATGCTTTGGTAGAAGCTGATAAGGAAGTCTTGGACCGTTTGGGTGAATTACCACATTTGACCGCAGCTATTCGTCAGGCAAAAATCAAAAAAGCCCACTATCTAGGGGCTGATGTGGAAAAAGCCTTGACCAATCTCGGTGAAGTTTTCTACAGTCCGCAGGATATTTATACTAAGATGCGTGCTGGGGATTTTGAAATGGCTGACTTTGAAGCCCATGGCAAGACCTACAAAAACAGCTTTGTGACCTATGAGAATTTCTACCAAAACCATGAGGACGCTGAGGTTCGTGAAAAATCTTTCCGTTCCTTCTCAGAAGGTCTTCGTAAGCACCAAAATACGGCTGCAGCAGCCTATCTAGCCCAAGTCAAGTCTGAAAAACTATTGGCAGATATGAAGGGCTACGAATCAGTTTTTGATTATCTTCTAGCTGAGCAGGAAGTGGACCGTGCCATGTTTGACCGCCAGATTGACCTCATCATGAAGGATTTTGCACCAGTCGCTCAGAGATACCTCAAGCATGTTGCCAAGGTTAATGGTCTTGAAAAGATGACCTTTGCAGACTGGAAATTGGATTTGGATAGTGCCCTCAATCCTCAAGTGACCATTGACGACGCCTATGATTTGGTCATGAAGTCGGTAGAACCTTTGGGACAAGAATATTGTCAGGAAGTTGCTCGCTATCAAGAAGAGCGCTGGGTGGACTTTGCTGCCAATAGTGGCAAGGATTCCGGAGGTTATGCGGCGGATCCATATCGCGTGCACCCTTATGTCCTCATGAGCTGGACAGGTCGTTTGAGCGATGTCTATACTTTGATTCATGAAATCGGGCATTCTGGTCAATTCATCTTTTCAGACAATCATCAGAGTTACTTCAATGCTCACATGTCGACCTACTATGTCGAAGCGCCGTCAACTTTCAATGAATTGCTACTCAGTGACTACTTGGAGCACCAATCTGACGACCCTCGTCAAAAACGCTTCGCTCTGGCTCACCGCTTGACAGACACCTACTTCCATAACTTTATCACTCACCTTTTGGAAGCAGCCTTCCAGCGTAAGGTGTATACATTGATTGAAGAAGGGGAGACCTTTGGAGCAAGCAAACTCAACAGTATTATGAAGGAAGTTTTGACGGATTTCTGGGGAGATGCCATTGAAATTGACGATGATGCAGCTTTGACTTGGATGCGTCAAGCTCACTACTACATGGGCTTGTATAGTTACACTTACTCAGCTGGACTAGTCATCTCGACTGCTGGTTACCTTCATCTAAAAAATTCAGAAACTGGAGCTGAAGACTGGCTCAAACTTCTCAAATCAGGTGGTAGTAAGACACCACTTGAGTCAGCCATGATTATCGGAGCGGATATTTCAACAGATAAACCACTTCGTGATACCATCCAATTCTTGTCTGATACGGTTGATCAGATTATCGCCTACAGTGCCCAGTTGGGAGAGTAAGGGGAATAGAGAGGTTGTTATAGAATTGGTATGGACAGTTATTTGCTTAAAAATCTATGTTTAAATCCCCCACTCCTTTTCGAGGAATTCTTTGCCCTGCTCTGTAATGGTAAGTGAACGTGGCGTTTGTGCAGGGATGACCAATTGTTTTTCACTGAAAAATTCTAAAAGAGCATTGCCGAGAGCTCCGCCGACATGATTTTTACGTTCGCTCCAATCCAAACATTTAGGGCAAAATTTCCGTTTTTTCTTTTTCAATTCATCCGTATCAATGTGTAATTTTCTTTGGAAATAAGACTTCCCAGCTTCAGTGAGTTGGAAGTCTTTTTCTGATTCGCTGAGGAGATTTTCTTGCAAGAGATAATTGGTAATGGAAATGCCAAGCTCACCAGCAATATGGTCATAGCAGGTGCGAGCGACCTTTAATTCCTTTTTGTGAATGTGTTGTTTATAACTTTTGACATCACGCTGAGGAGAGTAGAAGCTGAGAAATTCCAGCATTTCTGCAATGGCAGCACTTTTTAAAGAATAATAATGAAAACGTCCATAGGTTTGTAGAGTGGTTACCTGTGCTTCGGTAAGTAATTTGAGGTGATAGCTGACAGTATGTTGCTTGATTTTGGTAAAGCTGGCAATTTCGTTAACCGTGTGAGCTTTTCCATCCATTAGAATATCTAAAATGTGCATCCGAGAAGGGTCTGATAAGAGTTTTGTGATGATGAAAATATCTGGTTCCATAAAAATTTTCTCCAAATTTCATATATCGATGATTTTCTATCTTTTATTATACTATAATTAAAGCACAAGATAAATAGATTTTTAAAATGTTTTACTAGAGAATATTTTAAATTTTATTGTCTGAGTTTAAATGGAGGTAAAATTACAAAAGTAATTGCAGCAGTATCCACAGTTGAAGGACGTTAATCTTAAGATTACATTCTCAACATTTTTTCAAAAGTGAATGGATTTT
Organism: Streptococcus sp. 1449; assembly: GCF_013276805.1. Taxonomy (NCBI): domain Bacteria; kingdom Bacillati; phylum Bacillota; class Bacilli; order Lactobacillales; family Streptococcaceae; genus Streptococcus; species Streptococcus sp. 1449. The sequence goes on along the minus strand of NZ_VMLS01000003.1, from coordinate 26,742 downwards.
TCCATTCCTTTTGTCTATTTTAGGAGGAAATAGAATTGAATTTACCTAAAATTAAAGATATTCATAGTGTCCTATTTTTAAAGGATAAAATTAGATTAGGTATAGGAAAAGATTATGGTATTGAGATTGAGAATCTGGATGAGAAGTATACTCAGCTCATTAAGCTTCTCGATGGACAATACACAATCAATGAAATTTGTAGCTTAGTTGATAGCTTGTCCCCTAATGAGGTAGAAGAAAGTATTTCTTTACTAGATACACTAGGGTATTTGGAGGATAATTTTGTTACTACAACTGAATTAACTTCAGAAGAATTGGACAGATATTCCGTAAATCTTAACTTTTTTAATACTTTAGATACATTATCTTTAACAAAATATGATTATCAGTTAAAATTAAAAAAGACGCGTATTTTGCTCTTAGGTATTGGTGGTATAGGAAGTAATATCTGTCTAGCATTGGCTGAATTAGGTATAGGGCATATTACAGCAGTTGATTTTGATACGGTAGAAGCTAGTAATCTCAATAGACAAATTTTGTATTCGACATCTGATATTGGAAAAAGAAAAGTAGAGGCTGCAAAAGAGTCGCTTAGAAAGTTTAATCCTTTAATTGAATTTGAGGTACTTGATAAAGAGATAGGTTCAAAAGAGGATGTTGATGAGTTAATAAAAACTTCAAAATGTGATATCGTAGTAAATGTTGCAGATTATCCAACAGGCTATATTGATTTTTGGGTCAATGAAGCTTGTGTTCAATACAATAAATTATGTCTGTCTGCTGTGGTGGGTAAGAAAAATGGGAAAGTATATTCAATTATTCCGTATAAAGCAGCGTGCTATTACTGTCAGTTTTTAGAGGATTTGGAAAAAATTCCTGAGTATGCTGAGGAGTTGGAGACTGTTCGTACGATGACAAATTCATTGGAACTAGAGATGTTCAGAACTCCGAATGGTGCTTTAGGTCCTGCTTGTCTATTTCAAGGGTATTTTATTTCGTTTGAAATTTTAAGATATATTTTTTGGGGATACGAAGCATTGCTAACATTTAATAAAAGATTCTCAATTGACTTTATAACATTCGAACAACATTTTGATGAATTAACAAAGTATCCAACATGCTCTATTTGTGGGGGAAAGAAAGAGTGAAGAAGTTAAGTGTTAAAAATCTAAAAAAGCAATATGGTTCTTATGAAGCTGTCAAGGGAATTAGCTTTGAATTGGGAGAAGGAGAGTGTTTGGGTATCTTGGGAATCAACGGTGCTGGCAAAACATCCACTTTAAAGATGATTTACTCACTGACCTCAATTTCCTCAGGAGAGATTGATATCTTGGGGCAAAATATTGAAACCAATCGTCGTAAGAGTAAATCTTGTCTGGGTATTGTAGGGCAGGAGGATATGCTGGACATGACCTTGAATGTTTATGATAATCTTTTTGCTCACGGTCTATGTTATGGTATCTCATCTGTCGAACTTAGGAAGAGAATCGATTCTCTCTTGGATTTTGTTCAACTGAGCAAACATGCGCAAAAGATGGTGAATCAGCTGTCGGGTGGGATGCGACGACGTCTTGTCTTGGCAAGAGCTCTCATCAATCGGCCTGATATTATCATTTTAGATGAACCGACAGTTGGTTTAGACATTCAATCCCGCAATATTATTTGGGATAAACTTTTGGAGTTGAAGGAATTAGGTGTTTCTATCATTATTACTTCCCACTATATGAATGAGATTGAATATTTGACAGATAGGGTGCTGATGCTCCACCAAGGGACTATCAAAGAAGAAGGAACTGTAGAAGACTTGCTCATCAAGTATGATGCTGACAACCTTGAGACGCTTTTTTTGGGGTTGACTGGGACAGAGAAGGAGGACTTGCATGTTTAAGTTATCATTTCAGTCCATCGGACACGTTGTGGTACGCAACTACATGAGTTTTAGAAATTTATTTAAAATTTCAATTGTCCCCAACCTTATCGACCCCCTCTTTTATCTTTTAGCAATGGGATTTGGAGTTGGTGCCTATTTGACGCATGTTAACGGTATGCTCTACCGTGATTTTGTCATTACAGGTTTAATTGCTGCGACTGCCATGTCTGCGGCCACCGCAGAAACAACGGTCAATGCCTTTATCCAGTATAAGATTGAAAAGACTTATGATGCTATGTTGATGACGCCAATCAATACGAGTGATATTGTGGTGGGTCAGGCTATCTGGGCAGGTATTCGTGCAGTGATTTTCGGTGGGATTTTTTGGCTGATTTCCATGCTTATCACAGCGCATTTTCATGTCTTGATGTTATTGATTCCTCTGATTTTATTTATAGTGGGTTATTTGTTTGGTGTTTTAGGACTAATCTTTACCTACTTGGCACCGTCTAGGGAATTTCTGAATTACTACAATGTTTTGGTAATCCGTCCTCTTTATATGTTTTCAGATACCTTCTTTCCCATTACTTCCTTGCCCCCAATACTTGGTGATTTGACTTGGTTTTCTCCCTTGTATCACGCTACCCGCATGATTCGTATTATATGGGGAGGTGAGGTGACAGGTTTGTATCTTCATCTTATCTGGTTGATAGCCTTGGCGCTCTTGATAACGGTGCTTCCTATGTATATGTTACATCGTAGATATTATAGATAGTCTAATTATTTGTGATGTTGTAGTCATATTCTAATTTATACTAAACGTTATTCGAATTTGGACAGGTATGGGAACTGTGCCTATCAATATTGTAATTTATGGAAGTTGAAATAGTACGGTTCAGTTTTTAAAATATTGTTAGAAATTATAGTGAAATGAAATAAGAACAGGATAAATCGATCAGGACAGTCAAATCGATTTCTAAGAATGTTTTAGAAGTAGAGGTGTACTATTCTAGTTTCAATCTACTATGTTTTAAATTCCCTAATCAATTTGTATAGTCTTTATTTCATTGCCAAATTTCAAGTTCTCCATCAAGAAGTCTTCTCTGGGGGACTTGTAGTTCAAGTGTTTTTTAGGATAGTTATTAATCCAATTTTCGATGAATGCGACTTCTTTGGGAGTCGTTTTCTTAGTTCCTTTAGGTAACCATCTCTGAATGAGCCTATTGTGATTCTCATTAGTTCCCCTTTCCCAAGAGACATAGGGGGGTGCATAATAGATATGCTCCTTAGCACTGCTTTGAGGTTGTAGATAGAACTGACGAAGTCAGCTCAAAACATGGTTTTGAGGTTGTGGATAGAACTGACGAAGTCAGTAACCATACCTACGGCAAGGTGAAGCTGATGTAGTTTGAAGAGATTTTCGAAGAGTATTAATTGGTTAGAAGGATTCGTCTGTAAGATAAAGTTAGACGGAAAATGAGATAAAATCAAAAAGGATAGCCTCTCTGTGATGAGATGTTATCCTTTTTGATTTTAAAACTATTGCAAGTTAACCTTGTTTCTCAAAATATAGTAGGTTCCGAGATAAAAGATAGCTATGAATATGAGTTCTTTAACAATGCCTATGCTTGCTCCCATATAGAAATTATCATTAAATCCTGCAAGTGAATTGACATAGAAGTTAGTACTGGTATTGAAGAAGACTTCAATAAAGCCAATGACGATTTGGATCCCAATGTAGGCTGCAACAGCGAGTGCTGTACGGTATTCATTGAAAAGCTGTCCAATGGAAATAGCCAAGTAGATGCAGAGGATTCCAGAAACGGTATTTAGTAGGAAGGATAACCCCACAAGAGAGAGTTGAGGAAGGTATGTTCCTACAAGTGGGAACAAGTCATAATGTGACATCCATTCTGGAACCGTTATAGTCACAATAAGAAAAGCACTTAGAGCCAGTACAACCGAGCTAAGTATAGACCAGATAAAGGCTCCGACTAATTTAGCAGTGATGATATAGTGCTCAGAAACTGGCAAGGTCAAAGTCAGATAGCCTTGTCGGTCATAGACACTACCTTTAAAGCGTTTAATAATCAAGAAAATGGTTGAAATCCCCAGTGTAATCATCAAGCCACCAAAGACAGTAGCTAGAAAAATGAGTAGGACAGGTTGGTTTTCTTTGACAGGCAGATTGTTATAGGTCTGTGCTTGTATCCCGATAAGGGCAGAAAGGACTAGCACAGCACCATAAAGGGCTAAATACCACTTGTTAACATTTTTAAATTCGTAGCGAACTAAATTCCAAAACATAAATAATCTCCTTTGCTTAGGCCTTAAATTCCTGACGGAAGAGCTGGTCAATGGATTCACCAGACTCATAGCGAATGTCATCTACATTGCCTTGACGGACGACTTTTCCGTCTTTGAGGAAGACAATTTCATCCAAGATTGGCTCGATATCAGAAATCAAGTGGGTAGAAATCAAAACGGTAGAAGTTGGGGAGTAGTTGTTGATAATGGTATTGAGGATATACTCACGGGCTGCTGGATCCACCCCACCAATGGGTTCGTCCAGAACGTAAAGACGAGCATCACGGCTCATAACCAAAATCAGTTGTACCTTTTCCTTGTTTCCTTTTGATAGTTTCTTGAGACGACTATTTTCATCAATGCCGAGGTCTGCAAGTAGATGATGGGCGCGTTCAAGATTGAAATCTTTATAGAAGGTCTTGAAGTAGGTTAGGGCTTCTTTGACCTTCATTTGCTCATTGAGATAGGTCGTATCAGGCAAATAAGCTACAACGGCCTTGGTTGCTGGGCTTGGGTCCATGTCGTTGATGAGGACACGTCCTTGATCTGGTTGTAAGAGGCCGTTGATTAGTTTAATCAGGGTTGTTTTTCCTGAGCCGTTTGGCCCAAGAAGGCCGACAATTTTTCCAGCTGGAATGTCAAGAGAAACATTTTCAAGGGCTGGTGTTGCTCCATATGATTTGGATACATTTTCAAATGCTAGTAATGACATAGGCTTAAACTCCTTTAATATAATCACTGACTACGCCTGGTAGTTCTTCTTTTTCATAGCCAAAATGGGTCATGGAGGAAACGAAGTGTTCCAATTCTTCTTCTGATAATTGTTTGCGTGACTGGGCGATTAGCTCCTTATCCTTAGTCACAAATCGTCCAGTTGTTCGCTTGCTGTAGACAAATCCTTCTCGTTCAAGGTCTGATAAGGCTCTTTGGATGGTATTGGGATTGACACCAGCCTCACTAGCTAGCTCCCTCACGGTTGGAAGTTGTTGATTGGGTTCCAGTGTATGGGAAACAATCTGAAGCTTGATTTTCTCCATAATCTGTAAATAGATGGGTTTTTTGTTGTCAAATGTCCAGGACATCTTAGTCTCCTTTCTCTTACCCTTTTGTCTTAATTAAATAATACAACAAAACAAAAAACTTGTCAAGCAAAAAGAAGAATTGTTTTGGGAATCGTTTAAAAAATGGTATAATGAAAAGAAAACGATAAGGAGGGAAAGGATGCGTTGTCCAAAATGTGGGGCTACCAAGTCAAGTGTTATCGATAGTCGCCAAGCAGAAGAAGGGAACACCATTCGTAGAAGACGTGAGTGCGACGAATGCCAACACCGTTTTACAACCTACGAACGGGTAGAAGAAAGAACCTTAGTGGTTGTTAAAAAAGATGGCACACGGGAACAATTCTCCAGAGATAAAATCTTTAATGGGATTATCCGCTCAGCCCAGAAACGTCCTGTGTCAAGTGATGAAATCAACATGGTAGTCAATCGTATCGAACAGAAACTCCGTGGTCGAAATGAAAATGAAATTCAAAGTGAGGACATTGGGTCACTCGTCATGGAGGAGTTGGCTGAATTGGACGAGATTACCTATGTACGTTTTGCTAGTGTCTATCGTAGTTTTAAGGATGTCAGTGAGTTAGAGAGTCTGCTCCAACAAATCACCCAGTCCTCTAAAAAGAAAAAGGAAAGATAAATGAAGCCAATTGACCGTTTTTCTTATCTAAAGAATAATCGGGTGTCGCAAGATACCTCATCTCTGGTACAGTGCTACCTCCCGATTATCGGTCAGGAGGCACTGAGCCTTTATCTTTATACAATCAGTTTTTGGGATAATGGCAGAAAGGAATATCTCTTTTCAAGTATTCTCAACCATCTCAACTTTGGGATGGACAGATTTTTAAAATCCTTGAAAATCTTATCGGCTTTTAATCTCTTAACCCTCTATCAAAAGGGGGATGTTTATCAGCTAGCCCTCCATGCTCCTCTTTCAAGTCAAGATTTCTTGGAGCATCCTGTGTATCGCAGACTTTTGGAGAAGAAGATTGGTGATGCCGCTGTGGAGGATTTGAAAGATGAAAGTGCTGAGGGTGAAGAAATACCTGTCTCACTCAATCAAGTCTTTCCAGACTTAGCAGAACTGGGAAGTCAAGAAGACCTTAGTCTCAAGAAGAAAGTGGCCAACGATTTTGACTTGGATCATTTTCGTCAGCTTATGGCTCGAGATGGGCTTCGCTTTGCGGATGAGCAGTCCGATGTCTTAAACCTCTTTGCCATTGCCGAGGAGAAGAAATGGACTTGGTTTGAAACTTATCAATTGGCTAAGTCAACAGCTGTTTCCCAAGTCATTTCAACCAAACGCATGCGGGAAAAAATCGCTCAAAAACCTGTTTCCTCTGACTTTAGTCCTAAGGAAACAACCATTATCAAAGAGGCCAAAAGTAAAACTGCCCTGCAGTTCTTGGCAGAAATCAAGCAAACACGCAAGGGAACCATCACCCAAACAGAAAGAGAACTCTTGCAACAGATGGCTGGTTTGGGCTTGCTGGACGAAATCATCAATATCATTCTCTTATTGACCTTTAATAAGGTGGATTCGGCAAACATCAATGAGAAATATGCCATGAAGGTGGCTAATGATTATGCCTATCAAAAGATTCATTCGGCAGAAGAGGCAGTCTTGCGAATCCGTGAGCGTGGGCAGAAGAATCAGGCTCAAAAAAGCAGTACCCCTAGTCCTGCCAAGTCCAATGTACCCAAGTGGAGCAATCCAGATTATAAAAATGAAACCAGCGAGGAAACTCGTCTGGAACTAGAACGTAAGAAACAAGAACTATTAGCTCGATTAGAAAAAGGAGGAGATTAGATGGAAAGTGTCGGAGACGTACTCAAGCGTCAACCTAGCCGTTTTCATTATCAAGATTTGGTCCAGAAAATCATGAAGGACCCTGATGTTGCGGCCTTTATCCAGCAAGAATCCTTGACCCCAGAGGAATTGAATCGCAGTATCTCCAAGTTTAATCAGTACATCACCGAGCGCGACAAGTTTCTCCGTGGTGATACGGATTATATTGCCAAAGGCTACAAGCCGATTTTGGTTATGAATCATGGCTATGCGGATGTTTCTTATGAAGAAACTCCTGAGCTAATCGCGGCTGAAAAAGAAGCGGCTATTAAGAACCGTCTCAAGCTAATCAATCTACCAGCCAGTCTCAAGAAAGCTAGTTTGGCTCAAGTTGACTTGGATGATTTGGGGCGCTTACCAGTTTTTGAAAAGCTACTAGCCTTCGTGGAGCAATATCCAGCTATTCGAAAAGGTCTTTACTTATATGGAGACTTTGGTGTGGGTAAAAGTTTCATGGTGGCGGCCTTAGCTCATGATTTATCAGAAAAACGTGGTGTTTCATCAACTCTCCTCCACTATCCTAGCTTTGTCATTGATGTCAAAAATGCTATCAGTGATGGCAATGTTAAGACCTTGGTGGATGAGATTAAGCTGTCTGAGGTCCTGATTTTAGATGATATTGGCGCCGAGCAATCAACCGTTTGGGTGCGTGACGAAATCCTGCAGGTCATTCTCCAATATAGGATGCAGGAAAATTTACCGACCTTTTTCACATCCAACTTCAACTTTGAAGATTTGGAGAAGCATTTTGCGAAAGTGAAACATGGAAATGACGAAACCTGGGAAGCCAGACGGGTCATGGAACGCATCCGTTATTTGGCTGAGGAGACTCGTTTAGAAGGAGTAAACCGTCGATGACAGAAACCATTAAATTGATGAAGGCTCATACTTCAGTGCGCAGGTTTAAAGAGCAAGAAATTCCCCAAGTAGACTTAAATGAGATTTTGACAGCAGCCCAGATGGCATCATCTTGGAAGAATTTCCAATCCTACTCTGTGATTGTGGTACGAAGTCAAGAAAAGAAAGATGCTCTGTATGAATTGGTACCTCAAGAAGCTATTCGCCAGTCTGCTGTTTTCCTTCTCTTTGTCGGAGACTTGAACCGAGCAGAAAAGGGAGCCCAGCTTCATACCGATTCATTCCAACCCCAAGGTGTAGAAGGTCTCTTGATTAGTTCAGTCGATGCGGCTCTTGCTGGTCAAAATGCCCTGCTGGCAGCTGAAAGCTTGGGCTATGGTGGTGTCATTATTGGCTTGGTGCGTTACAAATCAGAAGAAGTGGCAGAGCTCTTTAACCTGCCTGACTACACCTATCCTGTTTTTGGGATGGCACTGGGTGTGCCAAATCAAGAACATGAAGTTAAACCTCGCTTGCCATTGAATCAAGTGGTGTTTGAGGAAGAATATCAGGAACAAACAGTTGATGTGATTGAGGCTTATGACCGTGTACAGGCTGACTATGCTGGGGCGCGTGCGACCACAAGCTGGAGTCAGCGCCTAGCAGAACAGTTTGGTCAAGCTGAACCAAGCTCAACTAGAAAAAATCTTGAACAGAAGAAATTATTGTAGAAAGTGAGAAATTATGGCCCTACCAACTATTGCCATTGTAGGACGTCCCAATGTTGGGAAATCAACCCTATTTAATCGGATCGCTGGTGAGCGAATCTCCATTGTAGAGGATGTCGAAGGAGTGACACGTGACCGTATCTATGCAACGGGTGAGTGGCTCAATCGTTCCTTTAGCATGATTGATACAGGAGGAATCGATGATGTCGATGCTCCTTTCATGGAACAAATCAAGCACCAGGCAGAAATTGCCATGGAAGAAGCCGATGTTATCGTCTTTGTCGTGTCTGGTAAGGAAGGAATTACCGATGCAGACGAATACGTAGCCCGTAAGCTTTATAAGACCCACAAACCAGTTATCCTCGCAGTTAACAAGGTGGACAACCCTGAGATGCGAAATGATATCTATGATTTCTATGCCCTCGGTTTGGGTGAACCACTGCCTATCTCATCTGTCCATGGTATCGGTACAGGGGATGTGCTAGATGCGATCGTAGAAAATCTTCCAAATGAATATGAGGAAGAAAATCCAGATGTCATTAAGTTTAGCTTGATTGGTCGTCCTAACGTTGGAAAATCAAGCTTGATCAATGCTATCTTGGGAGAAGACCGTGTTATTGCTAGTCCTGTTGCTGGAACAACTCGTGATGCCATTGATACCCACTTTACAGATACAGATGGTCAAGAGTTTACCATGATTGATACGGCTGGTATGCGTAAGTCTGGTAAGGTTTATGAAAATACTGAGAAATACTCTGTTATGCGTGCCATGCGTGCTATTGACCGTTCAGATGTGGTCTTGATGGTCATCAATGCGGAAGAAGGCATTCGTGAGTACGACAAGCGTATCGCAGGATTTGCCCATGAAGCTGGTAAAGGGATGATTATCGTGGTCAACAAGTGGGATACGCTTGAAAAAGATAACCACACTATGAAAAACTGGGAAGAAGATATCCGTGAGCAGTTCCAATACCTGCCTTACGCACCGATTATCTTTGTATCAGCTTTAACCAAGCAACGTCTCCACAAACTTCCTGAGATGATTAAGCAAATCAGCGAAAGTCAAAATACACGTATTCCATCAGCTGTCTTGAACGATGTCATCATGGATGCCATTGCCATCAATCCAACACCGACAGACAAAGGAAAACGTCTCAAGATTTTCTATGCGACTCAAGTGGCAACCAAACCACCAACCTTTGTCATCTTTGTCAATGAAGAAGAACTCATGCACTTTTCTTACCTGCGTTTCTTGGAAAATCAAATCCGCAAGGCCTTTGTTTTTGAGGGAACACCGATTCATCTCATCGCAAGAAAACGCAAATAAAAAAGTAGAATCTGGAATGACAGTTCCGGATTTTTTTGATATAATAAAATAATAGAAAACGCTATCAAAAGAAGGGGGGATGTCGGTGATGGAACATTTGTTTAAATTCTTACTTTTAGCACCGTACTTTTATTTTGATAACTGGATTGAAAAGGCCAACAGAAATAGTAAGTTTTTTCCAATTTTTTATTATTTTTACTGGTTTTACATCCCCTTCTATTCTCTTTTTAGCCTTGCTTGGACAGTTGTTTCAGTTCTGTTTTTCAATACCGTCTTGAGAAATGTGACAGATATCAAGTTATGGGGCATTTGGTTTCTTTTTATTCTGCTAGCTATTGGTATGAATTGGTTAACTTATTCCTGTTTCAAAGAAATGTTTCGCTTGAGACAGGAACTAGGGAAGTCTAAGGGTGGAAGGCATTGATTTATATCGGTTTTTTAATAGGAGGTGGCTTATGAAGATTCCTCTCTTAACTTTGGCAAGGCATAAATTTGTTTATGTCTTGCTTACTTTGCTTTTTCTTGCTTTGGTTTATCGTGATGTTTTGATGACTTATTTCTTTTTTGATATTCATGCGCCCGATCTAGCTAAATTCGATGGACAAGCAATTAAAAATGACTTATTAAAATCAGCATTAGATTTTCGTATTCTCCAGTTCAATCTAGGTTTTTATCAATCATTTATTATTCCAATCATCATTGTTTTGCTAGGTTTTCAATATATTGAGCTGAAAAATAAAGTTTTACGATTGAGTATTGGAAGAGAAGTGAGTTATCAAGGGGTAAAAAGAAAGTTGACTTTGCAAGTTGCAAGTATCCCTTGTGTGATATATTTAGTGACTGTGCTGATAATTGCAATTTTAACTTATTTCTTTGGGACTTTTTCTCCTCTTGAATGGAATTCTCTATTTTCTAATGGGAGTAGTTTACAAAGGTTCTTGGATGGAGAGATAACAAGCTATTTGTTCTTTACTTGTGTCCTTCTAATCGGTATCTTCATCAATACGGTCTATTTTTTAAAAATAGTTGATTATTTAAGGAATGTGACTCGTTCGGCAATCGCCTATTTGATGTTTCTTTGGCTTGGTTCTATGTTACTCTATAGTGCCTTGCCTTACTATATGGTTCCTATGACGAGTTTGATGCAAGCTAGCTATGGGGATGTAAGTTTGATGAGACTCTTTACTCCTTATATCCTTTATATTGTCCCCTATATGGTACTTAAAAAATATGAAGATAATGTTTAAGAACTTTAACAATATTTGGCTAAAGAGAAAGATCGTTTTACTACTTCGTATAGTTCTGATGATGATTTTGATTAACTATCTATTGTCAATAGCGGTTCAAAAGCAGGATGTTTTTCTCTTTTTCAAGAGGGAATTGATTTCAATCTTTTCCTATAATGACTATTCTGAAGCGAATTTAGAAATCCCCAAATTCTTGTTAAACCTTTCGATTTTCATGGTTGGATGGCTCTCTGTCATTTTGCTTGAAAGTGATTTGGCAGACCATTACCATCACTTGATTCGCTATCAATCAAGCTCCTTTTTCGATTATACAAGGAAACGATTGGTTGTCATCTCTAAATTTTTTATTCAAGATTTATTTGTCTGGTTTCTTGGTTTACTTCCTCTAGGAATTCATTTCAAAACAGTCGCACCTTTCTTTTTACTTGCTCAGTTAATGATGTTGTACTTGCTACTGTCTTATCTGATAGCACTGATTAGTGCGGGCGCTGGTTTTTCCTTTTTTCTCTATTTTTTAGCATTTGTGGGACAAGAATGGATGATGGATCATATTGTAATAGTATATTTAGGACTCCTAAGTTTATTGGTTATCTTGATTGTTAGTCGTTTGGAAGAGAAATTTAAGAAAGGATAAACGATGAGACTTGAAATTATAAATGGACAGAAAATTTATGGGAAAAGACCTATTTTAAATCAGTTGAATTTGGTGTTTCAATCAGGAAAAATTTATGGACTTAAAGGTGATAATGGATCTGGTAAGACAGTTCTTTTAAAGATACTTGCTGGTTATATTAAGCTTGATAAAGGAAAAGTTCTTCAAGATGGCAAAGTTTACGGGGTAAAAAATCATTATATTCAGGATGCAGGGGTTTTAATTGAAAAAGTTGAGTTTCTATCTCATTTATCCCTGAGAGAAAATTTGGAACTGTTAAGGTATTTTTCATCTAAAGTTACGGAAAAAAGAATTGCCTATTGGATTCAATACTATGATTTACAGGAATTTGAAGACGTTGAGTACCGTCATTTATCCTTAGGAACGAAACAAAAAATGGCTTTGATCCAAGCCTTTATTGCCGAACCATCTATACTCTTTCTCGATGAACCTATGAATGCTTTGGATGAGAAGAGTGTGAGGTTAACCAAACAGGTCATTTTATCTTACCTGAAAAAAGAAAATGGTCTGGTTATCCTGACATCACACATATCGGAAGATATTTCAGACCTTTGTACAGATGTATTAGTTGTCGAAAATGGGCATATACAGTATTCAAAAGATATACAAGCTTAGGAGGTAGCTTATGGTACATCTAAAATCATTTATTACACGCTATTCCAAGGTCTATATTGGTTTAGTTCTGTTAATATGGATTGCTTTCTTCTTTCTTCCTTGGGGCAGTCCGATTCTGGGGGGGAAGATTGACCTCTTCAGCATACAGAAAGTCTTGCTAGTTTTTGGCATTCTGTCCATTTTGATGGCCTTGCTGTCCAAGAAAGTCAGTCTCTTTGTTTTTGGATTGATCTGCTGTCTTTCTCTTTGGATTAACCTATTTATCCTATTTGCTATTTTGCCGATTTTTGGTAATTAAAGTATCATAAAAGTCAGAGAGGTTAGCTTGAAAACTAGCCTCTTTTTCCTTTTCAAAATGGGGATTCTTCCTTGAAAATAATCAGTAATTGTGCTAAAATTAAAAGAACATTCTAAAATATTCGGAATTTAAAGTAAGGAAAAACATGGCTAATATTTTAAAAACAATTATCGAAAATGATAAAGGAGAAATCCGTCGTCTGGAAAAGATGGCTGACAAGGTTTTCAAATACGAAGACCAAATGGCTGCTTTGACTGATGACCAACTAAAAGCAAAAACAGTTGAATTTAAAGAACGTTATCAAAATGGAGAATCGCTGGATTCATTGCTTTATGAAGCATTTGCGGTTGTCCGTGAGGGTGCCAAACGTGTCCTAGGTCTCTTCCCATATAAGGTTCAGGTCATGGGGGGAATCGTTCTTCACCATGGTGACGTGCCAGAGATGCGTACAGGGGAAGGGAAAACCTTGACTGCGACTATGCCGGTATACCTCAATGCCCTTTCAGGCAAAGGGGTTCACGTAGTTACGGTTAACGAATACCTATCAGAACGTGACGCGACTGAGATGGGTGAATTGTACTCATGGCTTGGTTTGTCAGTAGGGATTAACTTGGCTGCCAAATCTCCAATGGAGAAAAAAGAAGCCTATGAGTGTGACATTACCTACTCAACCAACTCAGAAATCGGATTTGACTACCTACGTGATAACATGGTCGTTCGTGCTGAAAACATGGTACAACGTCCGCTTAACTATGCCTTGGTCGATGAGGTTGACTCTATCTTGATTGACGAGGCCCGTACACCTTTGATCGTATCAGGTGCTAATGCAGTTGAAACCAGTCAGCTCTACCATATGGCAGACCACTATGTAAAATCTTTGGACAAAGACGACTACATCATCGATGTGCAGTCTAAGACTATTGGTTTGTCTGATTCAGGGATTGACAAGGCTGAAAGCTACTTCAAGCTTGAAAATCTCTATGACATCGAAAACGTAGCTCTTACTCACTTTATCGATAATGCCCTTCGTGCCAACTACATCATGCTTCTCGATATTGACTATGTGGTGAGCGAAGAGCAAGAAATCTTGATTGTCGACCAATTTACAGGTCGTACCATGGAAGGTCGTCGTTATTCTGATGGCTTGCACCAAGCTATTGAAGCCAAAGAAGGTGTGCCAATCCAGGATGAAACCAAGACATCTGCCTCAATCACGTATCAAAACCTTTTCCGTATGTACAAGAAATTGTCTGGTATGACGGGGACAGGTAAGACTGAGGAAGAAGAATTCCGTGAAATCTACAACATTCGTGTTATTCCAATCCCAACAAACCGTCCTGTTCAACGGATTGACCACTCAGACCTTCTTTATGCAAGTATCGAATCTAAGTTTAAAGCGGTTGTCGAAGACGTTAAGGCTCGTTACCAAAAGGGTCAGCCTGTCTTGGTTGGTACAGTAGCGGTTGAAACTAGTGACTACATTTCTAAGAAATTGGTCGCAGCTGGTGTTCCTCACGAAGTCTTGAATGCCAAAAATCACTATAGAGAAGCCCAAATCATCATGAATGCTGGTCAACGTGGTGCCGTTACCATCGCAACCAACATGGCGGGTCGTGGTACCGACATCAAGCTTGGTGAAGGTGTTCGTGAACTTGGAGGACTTTGTGTGATTGGTACAGAACGTCATGAAAGTCGTCGTATCGATAACCAGCTTCGTGGACGTTCAGGTCGTCAAGGAGATCCAGGTGAGTCACAATTCTACCTCTCTCTTGAAGATGATTTGATGAAACGTTTTGGTTCTGAACGCTTGAAAGGCATATTTGAACGCTTGAATATGTCTGAAGAGGCCATTGAGTCTCGTATGTTGACGCGTCAGGTTGAGGCAGCTCAGAAACGTGTCGAAGGAAATAACTACGATACCCGTAAACAAGTCCTTCAATACGACGATGTCATGCGTGAACAACGTGAGATTATCTATGCTCAACGTTACGATGTCATCACTGCAGACCGTGACTTGGCACCTGAAATTCAGGCTATGCACAAACGCACGATTGAACGTGTCGTCGATGGTCATGCGCGTGCCAAACAAGATGAAAAACTTGAAGCAATTTTGAACTTTGCTAAGTACAACTTGCTTCCAGAAGATTCTATTACGATGGAAGATTTGTCAGGCTTGTCTGATAAGGCCATCAAGGAAGAGCTTTTCCAACGTGCCTTGAAGGTTTATGATAGTCAGGTTTCAAAACTACGCGATGAAGAAGCAGTTAAAGAATTCCAAAAAGTTTTGATTCTACGAGTGGTGGATAACAAGTGGACAGATCATATCGATGCCCTTGATCAATTGCGTAACGCGGTTGGACTTCGTGGTTATGCTCAGAACAACCCTGTTGTTGAGTATCAGGCAGAAGGTTTCCGTATGTTTAATGATATGATTGGTTCGATTGAGTTTGATGTGACACGCTTGATGATGAAAGCACAAATTCATGAACAAGAAAGACCACAGGCAGAACGCCATATCAGTACAACAGCGACTCGCAATATCGCTGCTCACCAAGCAAGTATGCCAGAAGATTTGGATTTGAGCCAGATTGGACGCAATCAACTTTGCCCATGTGGTTCTGGTAAGAAGTTTAAAAATTGTCACGGTAAAAGACAATAAAATGAGATAGTTTAGAGGCGGATATCTTGTGAAAAGTAAATTTTTACTTGGTATCCGTTTGCTTTATAAGGAGATGACTTATGGTATTTACAGCAAAAAGTCCTAAAATAAATATCGAAGAAGTTCGTGCCTTATCAAAATTAGAAGGCCAAGCTTTGGAGAGAAAATCACAGCGCGATCAAGAGCTAGAAGCCATCATGCGTGGAGAAGACCAGCGGATTCTCTTGGTAATCGGTCCGTGCTCATCTGACAACGAAGAAGCTGTCCTTGAATACGCTAAGCGTTTGGCAGTCCTACAAGAAGAAGTGGCAGATCGTATCTTTATGGTTATGCGTGTTTATACTGCCAAACCCCGTACCAACGGAGATGGCTATAAGGGCTTGATTCACCAGCCTAACGCGACAGAAGCGCCTAGTCTTATCAATGGAATCAAAGCCGTTCGCCATCTTCACTATCGTGTCATCACAGAAACAGGGATGACAACTGCTGATGAAATGCTTTATCCTGAAAACCTTCCGCTTGTAGATGATTTGATTTCTTACATGGCAGTTGGTGCCCGTTCAGTTGAAGACCAGCAACACCGCTTTGTGGCAAGTGGGGCAGGATTTTCTACTGGTTTTAAAAATCCAACCTCTGGAAATCTCAATGTCATGTTTAATGGGATTTATGCTGCTCAAAACAAACAAAGTTTCCTTTTCTTAGGAAAAGAAGTAGAAACAACTGGGAACCCGCTTTCACACGCTATTCTTCGTGGTGCTCTTAATGAGTATGGTAACAATATTCCCAACTACTATTATGACAATTTAATTGAGACCATTGCCCAGTATGAGAAAATGGGCTTGGAAAATCCTTTTATCATCATTGATACCAATCATGACAATTCTGGTAAGCAGTATATGGAACAGATCCGAATTGTCCGCCAGACCTTGATTAACCGTGCTTGGAATGAAAAAATTAAGCAGTTCGTTCGTGGTTTTATGATTGAGTCTTATCTGGAAGATGGTCGACAAAATGAGCCAGAAGTATTTGGTAAGTCTATCACAGACCCTTGCTTGGGTTGGGATAACACAGAAGCTCTTGTCAGAGAAATTTACAAAACGTTAGGAGAATAAGATGGCATTTATTGAAAAAGGTCAAGAAATCGATATGGAAGTCATTAAGGCTGAAACCCAATTGTCTGCGGAAGCCTTGAGACTCAAGGAAAGCCGTGACAGGGAATTGGCAGACATTATTTCAGGGGAAGATGACCGTCTCCTTTTGGTAATTGGTCCTTGCTCTTCTGATAATGAAGAAGCTGTCTTGGAATATGCCCGCCGCTTGTCAGCCTTGCAAAAGAAGGTAGCGGACAAGATTTTCATGGTTATGCGCGTTTATACTGCTAAGCCTCGTACCAACGGAGACGGCTATAAAGGGTTGGTTCACCAGCCAGACACTTCTAAGGCTCCAAGCCTGATTAACGGTTTGCAGGCTGTGCGCCAGTTGCACTACCGAGTGATTACAGAGACTGGTTTGACGACGGCAGATGAGATGCTTTATCCGTCAAATCTAATCTTGGTGGATGACTTGGTCAGCTACCATGCTGTTGGCGCTCGTTCTGTGGAAGACCAAGAGCACCGCTTTGTGGCTTCTGGGATTGATGCACCAGTAGGGATGAAAAATCCAACCTCAGGAAATTTGGGTGTTATGTTTAACGCCATCTATGCTGCTCAAAATAAGCAAACCTTCCTTTATCATGGGCAGGAAGTTGAGACTTCAGGTAATCCTTTGTCCCATGTCATCCTCCGTGGAGCAGTTAATGAGTATGGCAATTATATGCCGAATTACTACTATGAAAACCTACTCCAAGCCATTGAACGCTATGAAACCATGGGACTTGAAAATCCCTTTATCCTCATTGATACCAACCATGATAACTCAGGCAAGCAGTATATGGAGCAGATTCGAATTGTTCGCCAGACCTTGCAAAATCGTGATTGGAATGAGAAAATTAAAAAGACAGTTCGAGGATTTATGATTGAATCTTACCTAGCAGATGGTCGTCAAAACCAACCAGAGGTCTTTGGCTGCTCTATTACAGATCCTTGCCTAGGTTGGGAAAATACAGAGGCTTTGGTAGAAGAAATCTATGCTACCTTGGCAGAATAAGTGAAAAGGATGGAGTTGGGGAATCTCAACTCCTTTTGATGAGAATGATAGTTGGACACGGAATTGACATCGAAGAATTGGCTTCGATAGAAAGAGCGGCTGCACGACATGAAGGCTTTGCCAAGCGCGTGCTGACAGCCAAGGAAATGGAACGGTTTAACAGTCTTAAAGGGCGCAGGCAAATCGAATATTTGGCTGGTCGCTGGTCGGCTAAAGAAGCCTTTTCCAAGGCCATGGGAACGGGAATTGGCAAGCTCGGTTTTCAGGATTTAGAAGTCTTAAACAATGAACGCGGGGCGCCTTATTTTAGTCAGTCACCATTTTCAGGAAAAATTTGGCTATCTATCAGCCATACCGATCAGTTTGTGACAGCCAGTGTCATTTTGGAGGAAAATCATGCAAGCTAGTCCGCATAGACCAACCAAGGCTCTGATTCATCTGGGAGCTATTCGACACAATATTCAGCAAATGGGGGCTCATATCCCTGAGGGGACACTCAAGTGGGCAGTGGTCAAAGCCAATGCCTATGGGCATGGGGCAGTAGCTGTTGCCAATGCGATTCAAGATGATGTCGATGGCTTCTGCGTTTCCAATATTGATGAAGCTATTGAACTCAGACAAGCTGGACTCAGCAAGCCAATCCTCATTTTAGGAGTTTCTGAGCTAGAAGTTGTTGCTCTAGCTAAAGAATATGACATCACCTTGACAGTGGCTGGACTGGAGTGGATTCAAGCACTCTTAGATAAGGAAGCGGACCTAACTGGATTGACAGTTCACCTCAAGATTGACTCAGGGATGGGACGGATTGGTTTTAGAGAGGCTAGTGAGGCTGATCAGGCTCAAGACTTGCTCCAACAACACGGTGTTCGTGTTGAAGGAATCTTTACCCACTTTGCGACTGCTGATGAGGAATCAGATGACTATTTTAATGCCCAGTTAGAACGGTTTAAAACCATTCTATCAAGTATGAAAGGTCTTCCAGAGCTGGTTCATGCCAGTAATTCGGCAACGACCCTTTGGCATGCAGAGACTATTTTTAATGCGATCCGTATGGGAGATGCCATGTATGGTCTTAATCCTAGCGGAGAGGTCTTGGATTTACCCTATGACTTGATTCCAGCCTTGACCTTGGAGTCTGCTCTGGTTCATGTCAAGACAGTTTCAGCTGGAGCTTGCATGGGCTACGGGGCGACCTATCAGGCAGATAGCGAGCAGGTCATCGCGACCGTGCCAATCGGCTATGCAGATGGATGGACAAGAGACATGGAAAATTTCTCTGTCTTGGTAGATGGCCAAGCTTGCCCAATTGTCGGCAGGGTTTCGATGGACCAAATCACTATTCGATTGCCTAAGCCTTACCCACTCGGAACCAAGGTAACCTTGATTGGCTCCAATGGGGATAAGGAAATCACTGCAACTCAGGTAGCGTCCTACCGTGGGACTATTAACTATGAGGTGGTTTGTCTTCTCAGCGACCGCATTCCGAGAGAATATGATTAGAAAAGAAAGGAGTGGAGCATGAATCTACATCAACCCTTGCATGTCTTACCTGGTGTGGGACCAAAGTCAGCAGAAAAATACGCCAAACTAGGAATTGAAAACTTGCAAGACCTCTTGCTTTACTTTCCTTTCAGATATGAAGATTTCAAAACCAAGCAAGTGCTGGAGCTGGAAGACGGAGAAAAGGCAGTTCTGTCTGGACAAGTAGTGACTCCTGCCAGTGTCCAGTATTATGGTTTCAAGCGCAATCGTCTGCGCTTTAGCCTCAAGCAGGGAGAAGTCGTTTTTGCGGTGAACTTCTTTAACCAGCCCTATCTGGCTGATAAGATAGAGTTGGGAGCAACTCTTGCTGTCTTTGGAAAATGGGACCGTGCCAAGGCTAGTCTGACTGGGATGAAGGTCCTGGCTCAGGTGGAAGATGATCTCCAACCTGTCTATCGCTTGGCTCAGGGAATCAGTCAGGCCAGTCTGGTCAAAGTTATCAAGACAGCCTTTGATCAGGGACTGGACCTCTTGATAGAAGAAAATCTGCCCCAGTCTTTACTAGACAAATACAAACTCATGTCCCGTTGTCAGGCTGTTCGTGCCATGCATTTCCCCAAGGATTTGGCAGAATACAAGCAGGCTCTTCGCCGTATCAAATTTGAGGAACTCTTTTATTTTCAAATGCAATTGCAGACGCTCAAGTCTGAAAATAGAGTTCAGGGAAGTGGTCTGGTTCTGAATTGGTCTCAGGAAAAAGTGACAGTAGTTAAAGAAAATCTACCTTTTTCCTTGACCCCAGCTCAAGAAAAAAGTTTGCTGGAAATTTTAACCGATATGAAGTCCGACCACCACATGAATCGTCTCCTACAAGGGGATGTGGGGAGCGGAAAAACGGTGGTCGCTGGCTTGGCCATGTTTGCGGCGGTGACAGCTGGCTATCAAGCAGCCCTCATGGTGCCAACAGAAATCCTTGCAGAGCAACATTTTGAGAGTCTACAGAGTCTCTTTCCAGACCTAAAACTGGCTCTCTTGACAGGTTCCTTAAAAGCTGCAGAAAAGAGAGAAGTCTCGGAGACTATTGCTAAGGGTGAGGCTGATTTGATTATCGGAACCCACGCTCTGATTCAGGATGGGGTGGAGTATGCTCGTCTTGGTTTGATTATCATCGATGAGCAACACCGTTTTGGTGTGGGGCAAAGGCGTATTTTACGGGAAAAAGGCGACAATCCAGATGTCCTCATGATGACGGCGACTCCCATTCCACGGACGCTTGCCATCACAGCCTTTGGAGATATGGATGTTTCCATTATCGACCAGATGCCAGCAGGTCGGAAGCCTATTGTGACGCGCTGGATCAAACATGAGCAACTAGCTCAGGTTTTGACTTGGTTAGAGGGGGAAATCCAAAAAGGTTCTCAAGCCTATGTCATCTCTCCTTTGATTGAAGAATCAGAAGCTCTAGATTTGAAAAATGCCATTGCCTTATCAGAAGAGCTGACGGCTCATTTTGCAGGTAAGGCAGAAGTGGCTCTTCTACATGGTAAGATGAAGAGTGACGAAAAAGACCAGATCATGCAGGATTTCAAAGAGAGAAAGACGGATATTCTGGTTTCGACGACGGTTATCGAGGTTGGGGTCAACGTTCCTAATGCTACGGTCATGATTATCATGGATGCCGACCGTTTCGGTCTCAGTCAGCTTCACCAGCTTAGAGGTCGTGTCGGTCGGGGGGACAAGCAGTCCTATGCTGTTCTCGTTGCCAATCCCAAGACTGATTCTGGGAACGACCGCATGCGCATCATGACAGAAACGACCAATGGATTTGTCCTGGCCGAAGAAGATTTGAAAATGCGTGGTTCAGGTGAAATTTTTGGAACCAGACAGTCAGGACTCCCAGAGTTTCAAGTAGCTGATATTATCGAAGATTTTCCGATTTTAGAAGAAGCCAGAAAGGTTGCTAGCTACATTAGTTCTATTGAAGGCTGGCAAGAGGATCCAGAGTGGCGCATGATTGCCCTTCATTTGGAAAAGAAAGAACATCTGGATTAAGCTTTCTCTAAGGAAAACTTAAGCTAGCTTTCAGGTTTGACCCTTATACTAGAGTCATCAAAAAGAAACGAGGACTCTCATATGACAGTAACGATTAAAGTAAATTACCAAACTACTTTCCAAAAGAAAGAAGCAAAAAACTAAGATTGAATAAAGGAAGAAGAGCGAAATGCTCTTTTTTCGTTTCTAAAACTACTTTCAGTCAATAGGCTTGAAGGAGGAAAAGCTAAATTCACTTTCTATTTATCCTTCTTTCTTGCATTGCTTTCTTAGATGTGCTACAGTTGTGGTAGCGATTACAAAATAAAAGGAGCATGCTATGAAAAATCCAGCTTTGTTAGAAGAAATGAAGACTTATAAAGGCAGGGACGAGGTTCCGGAAGATTTTGATGCTTTCTGGGATGAGGAAGTGAAAAAAGTTTCCACGCTTCCAGCCTACCACTTGGAGGAAAGAGATTTCCACATTCCTCAAGTCAAGTGCTATGAACTAACCTTTGAAGGAAGCAATGAAGGCAAGGTCTATGCACGCGTCGTTCTTCCAAAGAGTGAGGAGAAGGTTCCGCTAATCTTCCATTTTCATGGTTATATGGGACGTGGCTGGGATTGGGCCGACATGCTGGGCTTCACCGTAGCTGGTTACGGTGTTGTTTCCATGGATGTTCGAGGCCAGTCGGGCTATTCACAAGACGGTTTGCGTTCTCCTCTAGGAAATACGGTTAAGGGACATATTATCCGTGGTGCTGTGGAGGGTCGGGATCACCTCTTTTATAAGGATGTTTATCTGGATATTTACCAGTTGGTTGAAATTATTGCTAATCTGCCTGAGGTAGATGAGAAGCGTCTTTCTAGCTATGGTGCCTCTCAAGGTGGTGCTCTAGCTTTGGTTGCAGCAGCGCTCAATCCTCGAATTCAGAAAACAGTTTCCATCTATCCCTTCTTGTCAGACTTCAGACGGGTGATTGAGATTGGCAATACTAGTGAGGCTTATGATGAACTTTTCCGTTATTTCAAGTTCCACGATCCTTTTCATGAAACAGAGGAGGAAATCATGGCGACCCTTGCCTATATCGATGTCAAAAATCTTGCCCATCGTATCCAAGGTGAGGTTAAGATGATTACGGGCTTGGACGACGATGTTTGCTATCCCATTACCCAGTTTGCGATTTACAATCGTTTGATCTGCGATAAGGCTTATCGCATCATGCCTGAGTATGCCCACGAAGCCATGAATGTTTTTGTCAATGACCATGTTTATAACTGGCTCTGTGGGAGTGAGATTCCTTTCAAATATCTAAAATAAGGAGTCGACTCTAGGCACAAAATCTTAAAAATCACAAACACGCATAGTATCAGGGGATTAAGAAGACTTGATACTATGCGTTTTATCATGGAAATATTTATAGAATTTTTTGTTGCTAGCTTTGTCAAATTGCTTAAAATAATTTTTTTCAGAAAGCAAAAGCCGATACCTATCGAGTAGGGTAGTTCTTGCTATCGTCAGGCTTGTCTGTAGGTGTTAATACTTTCCAAAAATCTCTTCAAACCACGTCAGCTTCGCCTTGCCGTAGGTATGGTTACTGACTTCGTCAGTTTCATCTACAACCTCAAAACGGTGTTTTGAGCATCATGCGGCTAGCTTCTTAGTTTGCTCTTTGATTTTCATTGAGTGTAAAAAACAGATGAGTCTCTGTTTTCTTTTTATGGACTATAAATGTTCATCTGAAACTACTTTCAAGGATATTATTATACAAAAGAGTTTCTTGAAACTAAAATCTATTATACTACACTGTATTGAAAGCGTTTTAGAAATGAGGTATAATAAATTTGCTAACACTTATAAAAAGTGATAGAATCTTATCTTTATGTATATTTAAAGATAGATTGCTGTAAAAATAGTAGCAGCTATGCGAAATGACAGATAGAGAGAAGGGATTGAAGCTTAGAAAAGGGGAATAATATGATATTTAAGGCATTCAAGACAAAAAAGCAGAGAAAAAGACAAATTGAACTACTTTTGACAGTTTTTTTCGACAGTTTTCTGATTGATTTATTTCTTCACTTATTTGGGATTGTCCCCTTTAAGCTGGATAAGATTCTGATTGTGAGCTTGATTATATTTCCCATTATTTCTACAAGTATTTATGCTTATGAAAAGCTATTTGAAAAAGTGTTCGATAAGGATTGAGCAGGAAGTATGGTGTAAATAGCATAAGCTGATGTCCATCATTTGCTTATAAAGAGATATTTTAGTTTAATTGCAGCGGTGTCCTGGTAGATAAACTAGATTGGCAGGAGTCTGATTGGAGAAAGGAGAGGGGAAATTTGGCACCAATTTGAGATAGTTTGTTTAGTTCATTTTTGTCATTTAAATGAACTGTAGTAAAAGAAAGTTAAGAAAAGACAAACTAAGTGCATTTTCTGGAGTAAATGTCTTATTTCAGAAATCGGGATATAGATATAGAGAGGAACAGTATGAATCGGAATGTTCAAGAACGTAAGTGTCGTTATAGCATTAGGAAACTATCGGTAGGAGCGGTTTCTATGATTGTGGGAGCAGTGGTGTTTGGAACGTCTCCTGTTTTAGCTCAAGAAGGGGCGAGTGAGCAACCTCTGGCAAATGAAACTCAACTTTCGGGGGGGGGGGAGCTCAACCCTAACTGATACAGAAAAGAGCCAGCCTTCTGAGGAAGGAGAAAATATAACTCTTCCTGCAGAGCATGTAGAGTCTGTTTCAGAGACTGAACTTTCTGGCAATGAGCAAGAACAAGAAAGGGAAGATAAGCAAGAAGAAAAAATTCCAAGAGATTACTATGCACGAGATTTGGAAAATGTCGAAACAGTGATAGAAAAAGATGACTTAGAGACGAATGATTCAAATGGAAAAAGAGTAGACTTGTCTGATGAATTAGAGAAAGTAAAGGGACTCCAAAATGCAACTGTTCATGTGGAGTTCAAACCGGCTGCTGATGGTCCTAGTTTTTACAATCTCTTTTCTGCTTCCAGTACAACTAAAGTAAATGAGTACTTTACAATGGCAATCAATAATGGGACAGCTTTGATAGAGGGACGTGGAGCTGATGGTAGTCAATTTTATGGAAGTTATACAGATGCGCCTTTGAAGATTAGACCAGGCAAGTATAATTCGGTTACTTTTACTGTTGAAAGACCAAGAAAGGATAGTCCAAATGGTCAGGTTCGTCTTTATGTGAATGGTGTATTATCTCGTACGAATAAAAAGTCAGGGAAATTCCTGGCAGACATGCCAGATGTGGATAAACTTCAGTTAGGTGCAACTAATAGAGCAGGAGAACTGAAGTGGGGCTCAAATCTCTCTATTCGTAATCTGACTGTATACAATCGTGCTCTAACTCCAGAGGAAGTCAAAAAACGTAGCCAGTTATTTGATGTGACAGATATTGAGCCGTCACTTCCTGAAGGGGCAGTCTTGACAGAGAAGCAAGAGTTGTTTATGAGCGGTGTCAATGGTAAGCCAAATAGTGAAGGAATTAAGAGTTATCGGATTCCAGCTTTGCTACGTACGGATAAAGGAACATTACTGGCAGGGGCAGATCAGCGTCGTCTCCACCATTCTGATTGGGGAGATATTGCTATGGTCGTTAGGAGAAGTGAGGATGGGGGAACTACTTGGCAGCCAACCTTAACCTTGACCAACTTGCGAGACAATCCAGAAGCAAAAGATCCGCAGGCACCATCTCCACTTAATATCGATATGGTCTTGGTTCAAGATCCTACCACAAAGAGAATTTTTTCAATCTACGATATGTTTCCAGAAGGTCGAGCTGTCTTTGGAATGCCAAACAAACCTCAAAAAGCTTATCAACAAGTTGGAGATAAGCACTATCAATTACTATATAAACAAGGGGAAAATCAAGCATATACTGTCCGAGAAAACGGAGAAGTATATGATGCAAATAATCAAAAAACAGATTATCGCGTTGTAGTGGATCCAAAAGAAGAAGCCTACAGAGATAAGGGTGACCTCTATAAAGGAGAAGAGCTTCTTGGGAATATCTACTTTGCTCCATCTGCTAAAAATCCATTTCGTGTAGCCTATACGAGCTATTTGTGGCTTTCTTATAGTGATGATGATGGGAAAACATGGTCGCAACCAAGAGATATTACACCATCAATTCGCCAAGATTGGATGAAATTTTTAGGAACAGGTCCAGGTACAGGAATTGTGCTTAGAACAGGAGAGCACAAGGGTCGTATCTTAGTTCCTACTTATACCACCAATGCTATCTCCCATCTAAGCGGATCCCAGTCTTCTCGTTTGATTTATTCAGATGACCATGGAGAAACATGGCAGGCTGGAGCTGCTGTCAATGATGATAGGACAGTAGGCGGAAGGAAAATTCATTCCTCAACTATGAATAATAGTCCTGCCCAAAATACAGAGTCAATTGCTGTACAGTTAAATAATGGTGATGTGAAACTCTTTATGAGAGGATTAACGGGTGATTTACAGGTTGCCACAAGTAAAGATGGTGGGCAAACTTGGGACAAGGAAATCAAGAGATACAATCAGGTTAAAGATGTTTATGTCCAAATGGCTGCTATTCACACCATGCACGAAGGAAAAGAATACATCATTTTAACCAATTCAGGAGGACCTAAACGGACGAATGGAATGGCTCATTTGGCTCGTGTAGAGGACAACGGAGACTTGACTTGGTTACATCATAGACCAATTCAAAAAGGAGAGTTTGCCTATAATTCGCTCCAAGAATTAGGAAATGGGGAGTATGGTATCTTGTATGAACACACTGAAAAAGGACAAAATGACTATACCCTATCATTTAGAAAATTTAATTGGGACTTTTTAACAAAAGATCCGGTATATCCAACGAGTGTAACTATCAGGGACGTTCGTAAATTGGAAACAGAAGAAGAGGATGCAGAACAAGGTATCTTAGCTATGCAATTTGATTCTGAGGTACTAGTAAATTCTATTCCGACTTTGACTTTAGCGAATGGACACAAAGCTACCTTCTTGACCCAAGCAGATCAAAAAACTCTACTTTTCACCTTTAATAAAGAAGATGCAGGTCAAGAAATTACAGGTCTACTGGCCGGTAGAATTGACAGTATGCATGATTTACCAGTTACACTAGCTGGCAGTAGAATTCCTGAAGATGCGAAAGAAAATCCTGTCGAGACCATGAATACAGTAAGAGAAAATGTATCTGAGGAGATGACAGAAAGGAAGTCAGAGAAGGATAAATTATCTTTGGGGTCTTCAGATAGAATGGTAGCAAACTCTCCTCTTACTTCTTTTGCTCCTCGTTACCTCCAATCTTATGTAGGAGATGTTATTAAAACTGAGACTAAAGTTCCAATAACGACTGGTTGGAAGCAAGAAAATGGTGCGTGGTATTTTTATACATCTGCTGGTGAAGTGGTGAAAGGCTGGCATCAGGAAGCGGATAAATGGTACTACTTGAGTTCTACTGGTGCGATGGCAACTGGTTGGGTCAGAGATGGTAATCAATGGTATTATTTGAGTGAGAGTGGAGCAATGTCTACTGGCTGGGTTGAATCCAGTGGTGTGTGGTACTATCTCGAAGGTGACACGTG
>NZ_VMLS01000029.1:11336-42763 GCF_013276805.1 Streptococcus sp. 1449 | reverse complement strand
CCAGATAACAGAGGCAATACTCCAGCCCCTGGTGTGACAACTGACAATAGTAGCAATACGACCCTTACTACTCCATCGTCTACTGTTGGACAGGCACAAGCAAGCACTTCGACTCAAGAAACGCCAGTTTCTACAAGCACTCCAAACAATTCAGGAACTACAGTGACTCCTAACGAGACTCGTCCTGTTGACAAGTCTGAGCTTGCTCGATTGGTTGAAGGATTGGAAAGTCGTTTGAAAGATTTGGATGATATAGATAGTACAACGCTTGAGTCAGCTAAAGCTCTTCTTACAGAGATTAAACAAGCTCTTAATGACGAAAGTTTGACAGAGTCCGATTTGCGTGATATTGTTAGAAGAGTGAGAGAGGTAATAGACTCCTTAAAAGGTGTGAAAGAAGACCAGCAAAATCAAGAAAAAGATCAGATGAAAGACGATAGTCAGACAACTACTGAATTTTCATATGTAGTAATGATTGGCAGTCTACTTGCCCTTCTTGGGCTCCTTCTCTTCCTCATCGCGCGTCGTAAGAAAGAGTCAGAACTCAAGAAATTGGTCAAGGAACTAAGCAAGATTGAAGCAGAATTGGATTCTACAAATGTGGATACGAAAGTTCTCGACCAAGCACGAGAAGCTCTCGCTCAAGCAGTTGCTTTCCTAGCCAATGAGAAAGAGTCTGACCACACAGAAGACGAGTTGATTGAGAAACTCAAAGCGATTCTTGCTCAGCTAAGATAAGCGACATGTTGAAATATCGCAGGTGACCATAGAAGTTACTACATTGCTGGATAATGACGATAGGAAAAGTTAGTCGCAAACCTGTAGTGGGAATATACCAGCTTCTAGTGGGGAAGTGGTTCTGGGAACAGGACACCGTCTTTTAAATGGGAATGCTTCCTCCTCTAGTACAAGTAGAAGTCTTTGATGGTAGAGTAAGATAAAGAAGAAACACGAAACAAGTAAGATAGTTCATGAAATGGAACTGAAAATTGCTGGTGTGGACTCTTGAAGGAAGTAATGGATAGAAAGAAGTTGAAAAGCGTCTTTCTATCCATCTTTCTTTAGGAGTTGATGTAAGCGCTCTCTATCGCTTGGTTTTGTCAGATGATTGTGCTCTCCATAACCAACCATACGTATATCATATATAGTAGATTGAAATAAGATATGAACAAAGAGATTGAGAAAGTCAAATTAATTTCTAGAAATATTTTAGAATCCGTAGCCTACTATTCTAGGCTCAATATACTACACTTAAAAAATATTTCTATTGATTAATAGGGATTATTGTGGTATAATCTAGGTAGATTAGAAGTCATCAAAGGTGCAGCAATGTATAACTAGGTGACCTTTTTTCATATAGTGGAGACTGTTAGAATGAATGATGCCATATTTGAATTAACAAATTTCAAGGAATATATTCCTTGAAATATTGATATAGTTGATAAAATACGATTAGTTTATAATCCTGTGTTAGCACCTACTACGTTAAAAATGGCGATTGAACCTGCACTGACAGAAGAAGAATTGTATCAACATATGAAAGATAAATCTCATTGGGATTTTTCATATAATGTTGACGATGAATTTTATAAAAAGGATTGCGTAGATTTATGGTAAATTGGTTAATCGTCAGTATATTTTAGCTAAGTAAGCCTATTTATTTGATAGTTACCTTAGAAATTTCCTTCAAGAAATATTGGAGAGAATTGAAGTCTTTTTGAAAAAGAGTACCGCTGATACTCTGACGCTTGGATACCAAAAAACTATTTATATTTTTGAAGACGATGATTTATATTTTTCTGAACAATCTAAATACTGCAAGGATAACCCTAAACGTCAGGATACTGTCTTGAAAACAAAGTATCATTTATCGCGGTTTATTTTTGAAAAACAAGATGATTCCATAGTAAAGAATCAGATTAGACAATATGGTGTTGTGTTGCCTTGGACTGTTTTTCGTTTAATGACATTTGGAAATATATCATCATTTCTTGTCGCCTTACAACCAGGTTATCGAAATAAGGTTGCTGCTTATATTAGTTTGCTCTTGTATAAGGATGATAAAATTCCAGCTAAAATCTTATTGTCCTGGTGTAATGCACTTCGATATCTTAGAAATATATGCTCATATAATGGCAGATTATATGAACGCTTACACCATACCTTACCTGCTCTTCATCATTCTGATAAGGAGTTATTGGAGACAAACTCAGAGAATGATGATAAGACATTATTTATTTATTTTATAGCAATGAGACATCTTATTTTGTCCATGTCCCTAGAAACCCAGAATTTTTGGAATAAAAAATACAAAATTTACTAGAAGAAGGAAGTAGAGAACAAGTTGATTTGAGACACTACGGTCTTCCAGAGGACTGGGTGAACTTATTGACAATTAAGAATAGGATAATCTCTTAGATAGATAATTATTGGAAAGAATAAGATAGTATGGAGGTCTAGTATAAAACAAAATAAAGGGCACAAAACATTTTTATTCTGTGTTGTGCCTTGAGTGAAACAAAAGGAATAAATTATAACAATGAAAAAAGTTGCCATTATTGGAGCAGGAATTGTGGGGGCAACAGCTGCCTACCACCTCTCGAAAGAAAGTGACCTAGAGGTAACCGTCTTTGACCATGGACAAGGTCAGGCTACCAAGGCTGCAGCAGGAATTATCAGTCCTTGGTTTTCCAAACGCCGCAATAAAGCTTGGTACAAAATGGCGCGCTTGGGGGCTGATTTTTATGTGGATTTATTAGCTGATTTAGAGAAATCAGGGCAAGAAATCGACTTTTACCATCGTTCGGGAGTCTTTCTCCTGAAAAAGGATGAATCCAAGTTGGAAGAACTCTATGAATTAGCCCTCCAGCGCAGAGAAGAATCTCCCTTGATAGGGCAATTAGCCATTCTGGACCAAGCATCATCTAATGAATTATTCCCTGGTTTGCAGGGATTTGACCGTCTGCTCTATGCTTCTGGTGGAGCGAGAGTAGATGGCCAACTTTTAGTGACTCATTTGCTGGAATCAAGTCATGTCAAGCTGGTCAAAGAAAAAGTGACTCTGACACCGTTAGCATCAGGCTACCAGATTGGTGAAGAGGAGTTTGAGCAGGTTATTTTGGCGACGGGAGCTTGGTTGGGGGATATGTTAGAACCCTTGGGTTATGCTGTGGATGTCCGTCCTCAGAAAGGACAGCTCCGAGATTATCAGCTGGCCCAAGACATGGAAGATTACCCTGTTGTTATGCCAGAAGGGGAGTGGGATTTGATTCCTTTTTCTGGTGGGAAATTGTCCTTAGGTGCTACTCATGAAAATGACATGGAATTTGATTTGATGGTAGATGAAACCTTACTCCAACAAATGGAGGAGGTAGCCTTGCCTCACTATCCAGTTTTAGCTAGAGCGACTTCAAGAGCTGAGCGTGTGGGAATTCGTGCCTATACCAGTGATTTCTCACCTTTCTTTGGGCAAGTACCCGGCTTAGCAGGTGTCTATGCTGCTAGTGGACTGGGTTCTTCAGGCCTCACAACGGGTCCTATCATCGGTTACCATTTAGCTCAACTGGTTCAAGGAAAGGAATTGACCTTGGACCCTCTAAACTACCCAATTGAAAACTATGTCAAACCGGTAAAAAGCGAATAATACTCAATGAAAATCAAAAAACAAACTAGGAAACTAGCAGCGGGCTGCTCAAAGCACTGCTTTGAGGTTGTGGATAGAACTGACGAAGTCAGCTTAAAGCACTGCTTTGAGGTTGTGGATAGAACTGACGAAGTCAGCTTAAAACACTGTTTTGAGGTTGTGGATGGAACTGACGAAGTCAGTAACCATACCCATGGCAAGGCGAAGCTGACGTTGTTTGAAGAGATTTTCGAAGAGTATAAGCATTTTACTGAAATTTTATCTTACCCTCTAGGATGGCAAATGACATTCCCTATCAAAAATGGTAAAATAAGAAAAAATAATCCGAGAATCGAGGAATTAAGATGCAAGAAAAGATTTTGCTAACGGGTGGAGCAGGTTTTATCGGAACCCACACTGTTATTGAGTTAATCCAAGCAGGTCATCAGGTTGTTGTGGTGGATAACCTTGTCAACAGCAATCGCAAAAGTTTAGAAGTTGTTGAGAAAATTACAGGAGTTGAAGTACCTTTCTATGAGGCAGATATCCGTGATATAGATACTCTTCGTGACATTTTCAAACAAGAAGAACCAACAGGGGTCATTCACTTTGCTGGCTTGAAGGCTGTTGGAGAATCTACTCGTATTCCTCTTGCCTACTATGACAACAATATCGCAGGAACTCTTAGCCTTTTGAAAGCTATGGAAGAAGCCAACTGTAAGAACATCATTTTCAGTTCTTCTGCGACAGTTTACGGAGATCCTCATACAGTGCCAATCCTGGAAGATTTCCCACTTTCAGTGACCAATCCATACGGTCGTACCAAGCTCATGCTAGAGGAAGTTTTGATAGATATCTACAAGGCAGACTCAGAATGGAATGTGGTCTTGCTTCGTTATTTCAACCCAATCGGAGCCCATGAAAGTGGAGACCTAGGAGAAAATCCAAACGGTATTCCAAACAACCTCTTGCCATATGTGACTCAAGTAGCTGTTGGGAAATTAGAGCAAGTGCAAGTGTTTGGAGACGATTACGATACCGAAGATGGAACTGGTGTTCGTGACTATATCCACGTTGTCGATTTGGCTAAAGGTCACGTCGCAGCTCTGAAAAAAATCCAAAAAGGTTCAGGCCTAAACGTTTATAACCTTGGAACAGGTAAAGGCTACTCAGTTCTTGAAATTATCCAAAATATGGAAAAAGCAGTGGGACGCCCAATTCCTTACCGCATCGTAGACCGTCGCCCAGGGGATATCGCAGCCTGCTATTCAGATCCTGCAAAAGCCAAAGCAGAACTGGGCTGGGAAGCAGAACTCGGCATCACCCAAATGTGTGAAGATACATGGCGTTGGCAAAGCAAGCATCCAAATGGATTCGAAGACTAAGATGGTGATATCAATCATTGTCCCCTGTTTAAACGAAGAGGAAGTACTTCCTCTTTTTTATCAGGCTCTGGAAGCTCTGATTCCTGACTTGGAAACAGAAATCGAGTATGTCTTTGTCGATGATGGATCAAGTGATGGAACCTTGGAACTCTTAAAGGCCTATCGGGAACAAAATCCGGCAGTGCATTATATTTCTTTCTCGCGAAATTTTGGCAAAGAAGCAGCTCTGTATGCAGGCTTGCAATATGCGACAGGAGATCCGGTGGTGGTAATGGATGCAGACCTCCAGGATCCTCCTGGTATGTTGCTTGAGATGAAAAACTTACTAGACCAGAATGCAGATTTAGACTGTGTTGGAACACGGAGAACTAGTCGGGAGGGAGAACCCTTCTTTCGCAGTTTTTGTGCTAATCTCTTTTACTGCCTTATGCAAAAAATTAGTCCAGTAGCCCTGCCATCAGGTGTCCGTGATTTTCGCATGATGAGACGGTCTGTAGTCGATGCCATTTTAAGCTTGACCGAGTCCAATCGTTTTTCAAAGGGGCTCTTCGCCTGGGTGGGTTTCAAAACCTACTATTTGGACTATCCAAATGTCGAAAGGCAGGCTGGCAAGACCAGTTGGAGTTTGAGGCAACTTTTTTTCTACTCCATTGAAGGGATTGTTAATTTTTCAGATTTTCCCCTGATTATCGCCTTTGTGGCGGGACTCCTATCTTGTTTTATTTCTTTTGTGATGACTGTTTTTGTGGTGTTTCGGACCCTTATCTTGGGCAATCCGACATCTGGTTGGACCTCTCTGATGGCTGTTATTCTCTTTCTTGGAGGCATTCAACTCTTGACTATTGGGATTCTCGGTAAATATATCAGTAAGATTTATTTGGAGACTAAAAAAAGACCACTTTATCTTATCAAAGAAAAAAGTTATCATAGATCATGAAAAAGTAGGAATTATCTGGCGCAGTCACTTTTTTGTAATTATAATTCTTTTGGTCTGGAATTTGAGTGATTTTTAAAAAAATTAGGGATTTGACATGATATAAATGAACTATGTGGAATAAATTTACTGCAAAGACGATAACTTAATAAATAAAACATTCAGGAGGGTTATTTTATGCTAAGTAAAGAGGATTATACTGAAGAAATCGGGCTAATAAAGAAACAAAATTATGTAGAGGTTGAACTGTATCCTTTAGTTGCTGATATAATTAAGCCAACTTTAAAAGATAGTTTATCAAAAAGATATGTCTTCGGAAGACAAAGAAGGGGTTTGGGACAAATTTATTATGGTCTAAGTAATTTTCCTGATATAGTTATTTTAGATAAGACTTATGAAAACAAATCTAGGAAAAGTATAAAAATTGAAGAATGGAAGGAACTTCGAGGATGCGTGGAAGTTAAGAATTTAAATTATAGTTTAATTACAGAGGAAAAAATCAAATCAACCATATCGAACAGTTTTGAACATATAACTGGAGAGATGGGACAACTTATTGGAGACCTTTTATGGTATAAAAAAGTAATTTATACAAATGGAATTGAATGGAGATTTCTAAGTTTAGATGACAAGGAAGAGATAGATAATACAATTGTTGAAGTAGTTAACAAAAGAATAGAAACAGAAGAAGCGGGAAATTCTTTTGATTGGTGGAAGAATATTAAAGATTTACCGTTCAATTATACGGATATATGCCTATCTAAAGATTGTAGACGAGAGTGGAATGAATTTGTAAAAAGGGTAAAGGAAATAGAATGGTAGAAGTCTATTCTCATTGAGGAATTTAGATTATAAGTTGCAGTAAGATTTATCTGGAGACTAAAAAAAGACCACTTTATCTCGTTAAAGAAAAAAGTGATCTTCCTGATTTTACAGAAAAAAATAAAGTGAAAAGACTATAATTTTACATGGAAATATGCTAAACTAGAAAGAGTGAAACGTTCTTGTCAATTTACTATGAGAGATTAGTGTTGATTTTTAATCAAGGCACGTGTCGGACAGTTTCTAACAGCCTCTAAGACATCCTGACTAGGAGAAATTTCTTTTTCCAGTTGGTCAGGATTATCGTAAAAACGCACGATTCCATTATCGTGGTAATCAAATAAGTCAGAATAAGTTTGGCAAAGCCCACAGGCGATGCATCGTTCAGGTATAAGTGTGATTTTCATGTTCATATTTATATTGTAATAAGAAAAGTAAAAAAAAACAAGGAGTAAGGTATGGCAAAAGAACCGTGGCAAGAAGATATTTATGATCAAGAAGAAGCAAGAGCAGAGCGTCGGCATCGAAACCACGGAGGGGCTGATAGGATGGCTAATCGTATTTTGACGATCCTAGCTAGTATTTTCTTTGTAATTGTGGTGGTGATGGTCATCGTTCTCATCTATCTATCATCGGGGGGGAGTAATCGCACAGCAGCCTTAAAAGACTTTCATGATTCTGATGCAAGTGTAGTACAAGTCTCATCTTCAAGCAGTTCTCAGCCTGAGCAGAGTTCAGAGCCAGAATCTACTTCTAGTAGTTCAGAAGAAGCTGCTAATCCTGAAGGAACGATTAAAGTTCTCGCAGGAGAAGGGGAAGCAGCTATTGCCGCTCGTGCAGGAATCTCCATTGCTCAGTTAGAGGCCTTGAATCCTGGGCACATGGCTACAGGATCTTGGTTTGCTAATCCAGGTGATGTTATAAAAATAAAATAGGAGCCGATATGAAAACAATTCAAATTGCTATTGATGGTCCTGCTTCCAGCGGTAAGAGTACGGTCGCAAAGATTATTGCTAAGGATTTTGGATTCACCTACCTTGATACAGGAGCTATGTATCGTGCAGCGACCTATATGGCTCTTAAGAACCAATTAGGAGTTGAAGAAGTCGGAGCCCTTCTAACCTTGTTGGACCAGCATCCAATCAGCTTTGGACGTTCAGAAACTGGAGACCAGCTTGTTTTTGTAGGAGATGTGGATATTACCCATCCTATCCGTGAAAATGAAGTGACCAATCATGTTTCTGCTATTGCAGCAATTCCTCAAGTGCGTGAGAAACTAGTTTCTCTCCAACAAGAAATTGCCCAGCAAGGTGGGATTGTCATGGATGGTCGCGATATTGGAACTGTTGTATTGCCACAAGCAGAATTGAAAATTTTCCTAGTAGCTTCTGTTGATGAGAGAGCAGGGCGCCGTTACAAGGAAAATATTGCCAAGGGAATTGAAACAGACCTTGAAACCCTAAAAAAGGAAATTGCTGCGCGTGACTACAAGGATAGTCATCGGGAGACTTCTCCTCTTAAACAAGCAGAGGACGCTGTCTATCTTGATACAACTGGCTTGAACATTCAAGAAGTAGTTGAAAAAATCAAATCAGAAGCTGAAAAAAGAATGTAAATGTAGAAAAGCCGATAGATGGATATCGGTTTTTTTCTAAATTTGTCAAAATGCTGATTTTAGGGTATAATAGTTGCTGTTCGAGAAATTTTGATTTTCAAAGAATAGTGAATGATGATAAGGAGAAACCATGAACAATTTACCAAATTGTCCAAAATGTAACTCAGAGTATGTCTACGAAGACGGTGCCCTACTGGTTTGCCCAGAGTGTGCTCATGAGTGGAATCCTGCTGAAGTTGCAGAAGTAGAAGAAGGTCTTGTCGCTATCGATGCCAACGGAAATAAATTGGCTGATGGTGATACAGTAACTCTCATCAAGGACTTGAAAGTAAAAGGTGCGCCAAAAGATTTGAAACAAGGGACGCGCGTGAAAAATATCCGCATCGTAGAAGGCGACCACAATATCGACTGTAAGATTGATGGTTTTGGTGCCATGAAACTTAAATCAGAGTTTGTGAGGAAGATTTAAGCATGTCAAAACACTATAAACTTGTATTTTATAGCCGTATCTTCTTGTTTCTAGCGGCTTTTACGGGAGTTTATCTTGAAATTACTAAGCATGGTGGTTTTGGGATGCTTCTCTATTACACGGTTCTGTCCAACCTCTTGGTAACTATTTTTACCCTTTATCTTCTAAAGGTTATGAGCCGTGTAGGTGAAAATTGGCAAAGGCCAAGTCTCTTGCGCTTAAAAGGTGGGGTCACCATGAGTATCATGATTACCTGTGTGATTTACCATTTCCTCTTGGCGCCCATTGCGACTAATTTCTATACCCTAGAAAATTTCCTTTGCCACTATATCGTTCCCATCTGGTTTTTAGCGGATACCCTCTTTTTTGACAAACAGGGTCAATATAAGATTTGGGATCCAGCAGTGTGGACCATTTTACCCTTGCTGTATATGATGTTTGCTCTTTTTAATGGCTTGGTTCTAAAACTCAATATTCCAAATGCCAAGGATAATCCTTTCCCTTACTTCTTTTTGAATGTGAACAAGGGTTGGAATGTTGTGTTTAAGTGGTGTCTGATTATCTTTGTTGCCTATATGGTAGCAGGATTTATCTTCTACTTTATTAAGCAAATCAAGAGAAAGTCATCCTAATACTCTTCGAAAATCTCTTCAAGCCACGTCAGTTTCGCCTTGCCGTAGATATGGTTACTGACTTCGTCAGTCTTATCTACAACCTCAAAACCATGTTTTGAGCTGACTTCGTCAGTTTCCATCTGCAACCTCAAAACACTGTTTTGAGCAGCCTGCGGCTAGCTTCCTAGTTTGCTCTTTGATTTTCATTGAGTATAAGACACAAGGGATTCATTTTCGAGTTTGAGAAGGAGTCTGTGTACCAATGAGGCTTCTTCTTTTCTTGCTTTTTTGATAACTATCAAAAAAGTAGAAGATTAAGAGAAATATAGAAAGAGATTTCATGAAACAATTTTTAGAACGGGCCAGCATTTTGGCTCTCTCCCTCGTTTTGATTACCTCCTTTTCCATTTCGAGTGCCCTACCAGCCATGTTTGACTATTATCAGGGTTATTCTAAGGAACAAATTGAGCTCTTGGTGAGCTTGCCTTCCTTTGGAATCATGATGATGTTACTGCTAAATGGTTTCTTAGAAAAAATATTTCCTGAGCGCTTACAGATTAGTTTGGGCTTGCTGATTTTATCATTGAGCGGTACAGCTCCCTTCTGGTACCAAGCCTATCCCTTTGTCTTTGGAACACGGCTTCTTTTTGGTTTAGGTGTTGGGATGATCAATGCCAAGGCCATTTCTATTATCAGTGAACGCTATCAAGGAAAAAGGCGAATTCAGATGTTAGGGCTACGCGCTTCTGCAGAGGTCGTTGGAGCTTCTCTCATTACCTTGGCCGTCGGTCAGTTGTTGGCCTTTGGTTGGACAGCTATCTTTCTAGCCTATAGTGCTGGATTTTTGGTGCTGCCCCTTTATCTGCTCTTTGTCCCTTATGGAAAATCAAAGAAAGAAGTCAAGAAAAGAGCGAAGGAAGCAAGTCGTTTAACTCGAGAAATGAAAGGCTTGATTTTTACCCTAGCTATCGAAGCGGCAGCTGTAGTTTGTACCAATACAGCTATTACCATCCGTATTCCAAGTTTGATGGTGGAAAGAGGATTGGGGGATGCCCAGTTATCTAGTTTTGTTCTTAGTCTCATGCAGTTAATCGGGATTGTGGCTGGAGTGAGTTTTTCTTTCTTGATTTCTATCTTTAAAGAGAAACTGCTCCTCTGGTCTGGTATTACATTTGGCTTGGGGCAAATCGTGATTGCCTTGTCTCCATCCTTGTGGGTGGTAGTAGCAGGAAGTGTTCTGGCTGGATTTGCCTATAGTGTAGTCTTGACGACGGTCTTTCAACTTGTCTCTGAACGAATTCCAGCTAAACTCCTCAATCAAGCAACTTCATTTGCAGTTTTAGGCTGTAGTTTCGGAGCTTTTACGACCCCATTCATTCTAGGTGCAATAGGGTTACTAACGCACAATGGGATGCTGGTCTTTGCCATCTTAGGAGGTTGGTTGATTGTAACCTCTATCTTTGTCATGTACCTATTTCAAAAGAGAGCTTAGGATTGGTTTCCTAAGTTTTTCTTTTGATACTCAATGAAAATCAAAGAGCAAACTATAGTTGATTGAGTTTGGAATAGTACGCTGTAGCTGCTAAAACATTTCTAGAAATTAATTTGACTTTCCTAATAGAGTTGTTCATATCTTATTTCAATCTACTATAGAAAGCTAGCCGCAGGTTGCTCAAAATAGTGTGTTGAGGTTGCAGATGGAAACTGACGTGGTTTGAAGAGATTTTCGAAGAGTATGAGATTTTTATACCCATACAATATTTGTTTTAGGTCCTTGTTTACAGACTAATTTCTTGATAAAATAGAGGTTATGACGAGATATAAAGCAACTATTTCCTATGATGGTTATGCCTTTGCTGGCTTTCAGCGCCAGCCTCATGCGCGTAGCGTTCAGGAAGAAATTGAAAAAACCTTGACCAGATTAAATAAGGGGCAAGCCATTACTGTTCACGGTGCTGGTAGGACAGATAGTGGGGTTCATGCCCTGGGACAGGTCATTCATTTTGACCTGCCTTATCAGATGGATGAGGAGAAACTCCGTTTTGCCTTGGATACCCAGTCTCCTGAAGATATTGATGTGATTTCGATTGAGCTTGTGGCAGATGATTTTCATTGCCGTTATGCCAAGCATAGCAAGACCTATGAGTTTATTGTGGATAGAGGACGTCCCAAAAATCCCATGCGCCGTCACTATGCCACCCACGTTCCCTACCCACTCGATGTGGAACGAATGCAGATTGCAATCAAAAAGCTAGAGGGAACCCATGATTTCACTGGCTTTACAGCATCTGGGACCAGCGTAGAGGACAAGGTTCGTACTATTACAGAAGCTAGCCTTAGGGTGGATGAGACAGGACAATTTTTGACCTTTACCTTTTCAGGAAATGGGTTCTTGTATAAACAGATTCGCAATATGGTGGGGACTCTTCTCAAAATCGGTAACAACCGTATGCCAGTAGAGCAGATTGATCTCATCTTGGAGAAGAAGGACAGGCAACTTGCAGGTCCCACTGCAGCACCAAATGGTTTATATTTAAAGGAGATTCGTTATGAAGAATAATCGTATTTTAGCACTTTCTGGAAATGATATTTTTAGTGGTGGTGGTTTGTCCGCTGATTTGGCTACCTATACCTTGAACGGCTTGCATGGCTTTGTAGCAGTGACTTGTTTGACAGCCTTGACAGAAAAAGGATTTGAAGTCTTTCCAACTGATGATACCATTTTTCAACATGAATTAGATAGCTTGCGTGATGTGGAATTTGGGGGAATTAAGATTGGTCTTCTCCCTACTGTCAGTGTGGCTGAGAAGGTCTTGGACTTTATCAAACAACGCCCAGGAGTACCTGTGGTGCTGGATCCTGTCTTGGTCTGCAAGGAAACGCATGATGTAGCTGTCAGTGAGCTCTGCCAAGAGTTGATTCGCTTTTTCCCTTATGTCAGTGTGATTACGCCTAATCTCCCAGAAGCAGAATTATTATCCGGTCAGGAAATTAAAACCTTGGAAGACATGAAAACTGCAGCGCAGAAATTGCATGATTTAGGAGCGCTAGCAGTCATTATCAAGGGAGGCAATCGCCTTAGTCAGGACAAGGCTGTGGATGTCTTTTATGATGGACAAAACTTTACAGTCCTAGAAAATCCTGTTATCCAAGGGCAAAATGCTGGCGCAGGTTGTACCTTTGCCTCAAGCATTGCCAGTCACTTGGTTAAAGGTGATAAACTTTTGCCAGCAGTAGAAAGCTCTAAGGCTTTCGTTTATCGTGCTATTGCACAAGCAGATCAGTATGGAGTAAGACAATATGAAGCAAACCAAAACAACTAAAATCGCCCTTATATCCCTATTAACCGCCCTTTCTGTGGTTCTAGGTTATTTCTTAAAAATCCCAACACCGACAGGCATCCTAACTCTTTTAGATGCGGGTGTCTTCTTCGCAGCCTTCTACTTTGGTAGTCGTGAAGGAGCTGTAGTCGGAGGATTAGCAGGTTTCTTGATTGACCTCTTATCAGGCTATCCCCAGTGGATGTTCTTTAGCTTGGTCAACCATGGCTTGCAGGGATTTTTCGCAGGATTTAAAGGAAAAACTCAGTGGTTAGGCCTCGTTTTGGCAACGATTGCCATGGTAGGGGGTTACGCCTTGGGTTCTACATTGATGAATGGCTGGGCTGCAGCTCTACCAGAAATCCTACCAAATTTCATACAAAATATGGTAGGGATGATTGTAGGATTTATCCTTAGTCAAAGTATCAAGAAGATTAAGTAAAGAGGCTGTGGAGAAAGTCCTAAGAATTAGAAAAAACGCATAGTATCAGGTGTTGAAACCTTGATACTATGCGTTTTATTGTGGGAAGATTTTCCTCATTTTCTAGTGAAATTGAACTTTTTCTAACATCTTTTTATAGATGACTTCTTAATCAATTATCATTTCCATTGTTGTTTCTTGGGGTTTCATCCCTTGTCTTTGATAAAAGCGGAGAGCACCCTCGTTATCATTCCAGACACTTAGGGTTAGATTATTGCAGCCAATTTCTTTAGCATAATTGAGAGCGAATTGATAGAGTTGATCACCAATTTTTTGACCACGAGCATTTTGATCTACACATAAATCTTTGATAAAAAGGGTTTTGATTTCTTGGAGAACAGGATTATCTGTTTTATCTTTTATGGTACAAAATAGGTGTCCGAGAACTTGTCCCTTCTCATCTTCAAAAACAAAAATAGGGGTATGTTCTTGAGAGAGAATATTTTGCAACTCAGAGGAACTATATTTAGTCCCAGTTTGCTTAAAAATATCTGGTCGAGCTTGGTGGTGAAGCGTAAGGATTTGTTGTAATAAATCGAGTAATTTAGGAATATCTTCTTGTTTAGCTTTTCGAATAGTCATGAAGGTTCTTTTTATTGGCTTAGTCTATAAGAAAAGCTTTAGGAGCAATCATTTTTCTTTATGAAGAGTTCTTAAAATAATTAACTGTGTTGACATAATCCAAAGAATGAGAATACTCATGTCCAATAGAGAAACATTTCCGTAGTCGTAAAGGCTGGCTCGCAGAAGATTTGAGGAAGGGACGAAAGGGAGGGCACGGTAAAGATGGTTTACCCACTCAGGTAGTCGATCTGCAGGATACATGAGTGGTGAGAACATGAGTCCAATCATAAGAATTAGCTGCGACATAAGGGTTACTGTATTTGGAGAAAAGGTGTAGGCTATAGCAAATCCCAGACTAATCATAGTAAGACAAATCAGAAGCACAATAAAAACACCAAGAAAAGATGGATGGAGACGAACAGAAAAACGGACATACCCAAGTAGAATAGAAATAAAAACTCCCGGCAAAATGGCAATTAACCACATCCACAAGTCAGCGAGAGAAATGAATATCCTAGGGATGGGTAAGGCACGAATATAATCAAAATGCCCTTCCAACTTATCATTTGCTATAACAGGGGAGGAAATTGTACAACCCATGGAGATAATTCCAATTAAAACAGAACCAGACGAAAGATAGTAGGCAGTAGTCGAATCGATATCGCCAATAACTAGAGGGTAGCCAAAAAGAAGAGAAATGGATAAGAGGAGCTGTGCTAGTGTAAAAAGGATGAAAAGCTCTTTTTGGCGCAAGTAGTTCCAATGAAGTAAGTAAAAAAATTGAGTCATATTAGTTGGTTAGCTCCTCTCTATAAAGGTCAGAAATAGTCAATGTTTTTTGATGAAGAGAGAGATTGGAAATTGTTTTTTGACCAAGTTCTTCTGTCAGTTGTGCTATCAATGGAGCTAGACTTCTTTCCTCAATCTCTAATTGACAACTAACACCATTGATAATTGTATAATCTTCTATTTTGTCTAATATACTTTTAGTCTTAAAATCAAAGCTTATCTGATACAGTTTGTCATGGATGATTTGCTTAACCTTTCCTGATTTGAGCAATCTACCATTATTAAAGAGGGCGTAATTATCTGCATATTTTTCAACCTCCAGAAGATTATGAGTAACGATAATAATGGTATGCCCCTTGCTAGCTAACTTTTGCAATAATTGCCATTGCTTTTCACGACGAATGGGGTCAACATCATTTGTTGGTTCGTCAAGAAGAATGATGTCTGAGCTACCGATTAGTGTCATAGCGAAGGAAGTTAGTCTTTTGAGACCGCCCGAAAGATCCTTACCTTTTTTGTAACGATAGTCTTCAATTTCTAAATCAGTGAGAAGCTGGCTGATTGTTTTTTCTAGT
The DNA here is from genome assembly GCF_013276805.1 of Streptococcus sp. 1449. Taxonomy (NCBI): domain Bacteria; kingdom Bacillati; phylum Bacillota; class Bacilli; order Lactobacillales; family Streptococcaceae; genus Streptococcus; species Streptococcus sp. 1449. The sequence continues at coordinate 27,573 of NZ_VMLS01000029.1, read as the reverse complement.
TCTTGGGAACTCAATCCTCGCATTTTTCCAAGTATTTCTAAATTTTGTTCTACGGTTAATTTGTCGAGTGGGGCATATTGTTGAGACATATAACTAATTAAGGTGCGTGCTTGTTTACGATTGTATATAAAAGAAATATCACCATACAAAATATCTCCTTGGTCAGGTTTAGTAAAACCAATCATTTGATTCAATAGAGTAGATTTTCCAGCTCCATTGTGTCCCAAAAAAGCCGTGATTTTTGCTGGTGATATTTCTAAGGAAATATGATTATTGGCTAAGTGCTGACCATCAAAAGATTTAGTCAAATTATCAATTACGAGTTTTGCAGTTGTCATAACTTTAATTCTCCGTACTTAGAAAAAATTTCCCAATCGTCTTCTTTACCTGTGCCGCATGTTGGACATTCATCAAGATAGCGTCCCCAAGAATCGTGTGTGAATGAGGCTCCGTTTTCATAATTGATTTCGTATTGATGGTTAAGGCTAATTGGTTCCGTATATTGAGTTAATAATCGGATAGTTTCATCAACAATGGCAGAAGTCAGTTGAAATATTGCTGGACCATAGGCTATTGTAGGGATTGTTTTTGTAATCGTACGAACACCGTGGAATTGTTCAAGGAATAGAGTGTCAATTTTTGTATAATAAATATTTAAACAATCAAAACAGCCTGTTTGGTAAGGGATAACTGAATAGACACGACCACGACTAACTTGACTGGCGCCAAATATACAGGGAATATTTTTTGTAACGATTGCTTTATTTACGATACGTTGAATATCATATTGAGGTTCATCAATCACACATATCGTAATATCAACATCATCAAGTAAAGGAATCAAGTCACTTACAGAGGTGATACGTATATTATGGGTTTCTACTTCAATATCGGAATTCATTTTTGTAACTTCTCTATGGGCAATTTGAACTTTAGATAAGCCAATATCATCTTCCTTGTATAGAAATTGTCTTCCTAGATTACTTTGCTCAACAATGTCAAAATCCACTATTTTTATCTTTTTAGGTCCCAAGCCTGCTAGTAATGTCAGTATGTTAGAACCCCCACCACCAAGACCTAGTAAAAGGATAGTAGACTGATGAATTTTTTTCTGTGTTGCAATACTATCTTGGAAGCTATTTAAATAGCGACTGAAATAATATATATTTGAATGATAACGTTCTTTAATATCCTGAATTTCGCCCGCTTCTTCGAGAACCCCCTCATTATCTAAGAGTTCAAGAGCGCCTGTGATGTCTTCTTCAGTTAAATCATCATATTTTGTTAGTATGATATTGAGAATATCTTGAAAAGGACGTCCGTCCAAAATATTGACTAAATTCCACATTTTATTATTATCATCCTTAATTTCTGTGGTTATACCAATTTGTAGCCCAATCCTAAATAAATTTTTATGAAGTTTATAAACAGGATATATTTCTTTTATTCTTGGATGATAGAATTTCATTTTAACCTCACTATTTTATTAAAAAAGGAAGACGAGGTGATTATAAATCATATATCCTCGTCTTGCAACTCCCAGTTCCTATTACAAATGGAAATAAGTAGAAAGAAAATGGTGAACCTATCTACTCAATTCCAACAGTAGGAATAAATAGAAAAGAACTCCTCTAAAAACTCAATTTTAAAATGCTAATTTTTCAACCTTTTCTGGTTACTAAACATAGAAAACCGGTAGTTTTTAGAGGTGCCCAAAATTTAGAAAACACCCCAGCTAATATCAGTTTTAGCAATAACTTTACGCACTTGAATATTTTTCATTTTTGTAACTCCTTTCATATTTGATAAGAATATTGTATAATAAATTAACGATTTTTTTATCAGCATGTCATAATTGACGTATTTGACGTTATAATTGGCAAAATCATGCTTGTAGTGAGGAATTTGATGTTAAAAGTTGCGATTTGTGATGATTCTAATAGGGATGGTAGTCAGCTAGAAAACTTACTCTTATCTTATAAGGACATCAAAATAGAAACGAGTGTTTATACGAATCCCCAAAAACTATTAGAACAATTGACAGAGAAGTACAGTTGTGTTTTTTTGGATATCGAGATGCCACAGATAACAGGAATTGATATGGCACAAAAAATCCGTAAGGTAAACCCTTTTATCCCGATTATCTTTGTTACCAGTTATCGAGATTATATGGAGCAGGTTTTTGAAGTGCAGACTTTTGATTATTTACTTAAACCAGTGACTTCTAAAAAATTATATAAAACTCTGGATAGAGTGGTACGTTTTTTGAATTTAGGGCAAGCTGTATTTACGTTTACTTTTGGAAAGCAGCATTATTCACTGCCTTTAAATGACATTGTATTTTTTGAAAAGGATAAGCGTGCTGTCTTTATTTACACTAAAGATCAGACTTACAAAGCTTTGCTTAAAACGAAAGATATTTTAGAGAAATTACCTGATTACTTTATTCAAATTCATTCTTCCTATATTATCAATCCTAGATATGTGACAGAGTTTGATTCGCAAATAGTCACAATTTTAAATGGAATGGATGAAAATCACCTTCCAATTAGCCGAAAATTTCAAACGTCTTTTAGAGAAAAGTATTATTATTATCTTAGTGAGAGGAATTTTTAATGTTAGTCAGTTTGCGGATTGTGAGTATTCTGTTTGATTTATTTTTGGGAATTATTTTCTTTTATAGACCTCTGTCCCAAAAAGAAAAGTCTAGGAGAATTTGTATCTTTACTTCTCTCCTTTTATTTTTCCATGCCTTGTTGACGATATTATTTTCAGGAGCTAATCTTTTCTTAGTAGGGAATCTTATTCTCAGTATCGCAGAGTATTATTTTTTAGGTCTTTATTTTGGATATGCTGTTCAAGAATCTTCGTTTTGGATTTTTTGTCAGATGAGTCTAACTTTACTAGCTGGTACTATACTCAATCAAGCAGTGCAACTATTTTCCCCTTTATCAGTCATTTCAGAAAATCTAATAGCCATGCTTTTTTATCTCGCTGTAGCTTTTCTTTTATCATTGCTAGTGACCCTGGTTCTTCGACAACTTTTTCGTGCACATCAAAAGTTAGTTTATACTGTTTCTAAAGGGACTTGGTTATACCAGTTTATTGTACCATTTTTGTCCATTTGTTTTGCTTTTACAGTATCAGCGATTCAAGGGCAAGTGTTTGAGAAGGATTATCTTTCTTTTGTTTCTGTATTAGCCCTCATTGTGTTAACGTTCTCTTCTCTCTATTTCACCCTATATCTTTCTCAGCAACAACAGAGGTATTATCAAAGCATACTAGAGACGGAACAGATGACCTTTCAACTGAGAGAAATGAAACAATCTAAAAAAGATTATAGGAGGATTCAAAGGATTCAACACGATTTGAAAAATCAACATTTAATCCTCCTTGCACTTTTAAAAGAAGATCCTGAACAAGCGAAGTCTTATCTCCAAAGCATGACAAATAGTATAGAGAACCAAACTGTCTGTTACTCCAAGAATACAACAATTAACTTTTTACTCAATCAAAAATTACAGGATAAGGTAGAGGACATACAATTGGAAATTGATTGTTTTGTACCTCAACGATTAGAAATCAATCCAGATATTTTAGCGGTTTTACTTGGTAATTTGTTGGACAATAGTCTTGAAGCCTGTATGCGCTTGAGTAATAAAGAAGATAGGGTCTTGATCTTAGGAATACGATATTTTCAGAAGAAACTCTTTATTGCTATCGAGAATTCATTTGATGAGAATGAATTGGTAATACGAAAGGAACGTCAGACAGAGGGATGGGGGCTTAAAAATATTGAGAGACTTGTAACCAATCATAGGGGAACAATGAAGAATTTCATTCAGAATGGACGTCATAAAACAGAAGTGATTCTTCTTGTCTAACTAGGGTTTGTTGCTATCTTAATCAAAATAAAGCAAGTCTTTGCTGGTGCTTGTAAAGAGGTCGAAGCCATCCTTGGTAACAACACCACAGTCTTCGATACGAACACCGACTTTACCAGGGATATAGATACCTGGTTCAACAGAGAAGCACATGCCTTCTTCGATGACCATGTCGTTTCCTTCCATGATAGATGGGAATTCATGGACATCCATACCGATACCGTGACCGAGACGGTGGTTGAAGTACTCACCATAACCAGCTTTTTCGATGACCTCACGGGCAGCGCGGTCCACTTCATGAGCAGTCACACCTGGCTTGATAAAGTCAAGAGCAGCTTGTTGGGCTTCAAGAGTCAAGTTGTAAATATCTTTCTTGAATTGGTCTGGTTTGCCGACAGCGACTGTACGAGTCATATCTGACGCATAGCCATTGACCAGAACACCCAGGTCAAAGAGGAGAAGAGCATCATTTTCAACCTTATTAGCTGCTGGAATGCCGTGTGGATTTGCAGCATTATCACCAGTCAAGACCATGGTATCAAAGCTCATTTCATAGCCTTCACGTTTCATGGCAAAGTCAATTTGTGCGATGATATCTGTCTCAGTCTTATCAAGAGAAATATTGTTAAAACCAACATGAACAGCCTTGTCAGCATAAAGACCTGCAACCATCATTTTTTGCACTTCGTCAGCTGATTTGATGAGGCGCATGCGTTGGATACGAGGTGTGAGGTTTTCAAACTCAGCAGTTTCAAAGACTATTTTCAAGCCATGATATTTGGTCAAGATAAGATTGTCAAACTCAACAGCGACACGTTTGAAGGCAAGCTGTGGAAGAGCATGTTTGATTTTTTGCCATGGATTTTCAGAATCCACATAGCCCACTACTGGGAAGGAAACGGTGCTAGTAGCACGCTCAACTTCAAGAGCTGGGACAAAGAGGAGAGGTTCCTGATCCGCTAGGACAAAGAGGAACATTTGGCGTTCATGGGGATCACTGTAAAAACCAGTGAGGTAATTGATTGTGACGGGGTCAGATACGACAGCGACGTCTAGTTTTTCTGATTCAAGATATGTTAGGATTTGTTGTAATTTAGACATATGCTACCTTCTTTCTACCCCTCTATTTTGGCAAAAAAAGAGAGAAAATGCAAGGGAGAAGGGTAAAAGAAAAGACAAAAAAACTCCGACAAGATAACGGAGTTCTTTGATATAGTTTCACTTTGTTTAAGAAAAGTCAGCCTTGCTTTTGACATCACTGTATTCTTCAGCGATTTCTTGGCTGAGAATATCTTCATAGGCAGGGAGTTGGATGTCCTGACCATATTTCTTCTTGAGGGCTGTAGTGACTAGGCGATAAGCCAGATTGGCATTACGAGAGAGGATAGGCCCGTGGAAGTAGGAACCAAAGACATTCTTATAATGAACCCCTTCGCCGACCTTTTCTTCGTTATTTCCATTTCCATAGACAACCTGTCCCAGTGGTTTTTGATCATCTGAGAGGAAGGTACGACCCTGATGATTCTCAAATCCATAGTAGGTTTCATTGAAATCTTCATTATGAATCTTGATGTCACCGATAAAACGGTTATTGGTCTGGTTGAGGGTGTAATGGCCCATGACACCTAGCCCTTCGATACGTCTCCCTGAAGCTTCAATATAATATTGACCCAATAGTTGGAAACCACCGCAGATAGCCAGAACCACACCGTCGTTTTGGATGTAGTTGTCAATGCTCTCTTTTTTAGCAGGTAGGTCGTCTGCAATGATACTCTGTTCAAAGTCTTGACCACCACCAAAAAAGGCAATGTCGTAATGATTTTCGTCAAAGTCATCATGGAGTGAAACGATGTCAACGGTCACATGGGCTCCCAGTTTTTCAGCCACATACTTGAGCATGAGGATGTTTCCATTGTCCCCATAGGTATTCATGAGGTTACCGTAGAGATGGGCAATGTTGATCTGATAGGGGTAATTGCCAGCTTTTGAGGAAAGTGAAGTATAAACCATTAGTTCATCTCCTTTCTAACAATCTGACGACTAGCCAGCAGTTCGCGGAATTCCAGCATAGCAGTATAGGTAGCTAGGATATAGGCATGCTTGCAGTCTTGGTTCTCAATTGTTTTAAGAACTTGTTCCAGACTACTTGTTTCAGCGATTTTATCAGCTGGATAGCCAGTTACTCGGAGACGGCGAGCAATTTCAGAATGACGAATACCGCCAGCGTTGATTTCAGGGATGTCCATGTCAGTGATTTGTTCAAAATCAGCATCCCAGATCCAGCTTGTATCAATTCCGTCTGCATAGTTAGCGTTAAGGAGGACAGATAGGCTAAATGGATAAGGTGCTAGTTTAATCATTTCGATAGCTTGAGTTGCACCGACTGGATTTTTAATCAAGACGAGGGTACATTTCTTGTCCCCAATATGGAAGGTTTCTTGGCGTCCAAAGACAGCACGGCTCTTATCAAATCCTTGCTTGATTAGTTGTGAATCTGCACCAAGGAAACGGGCGATAGCTACAGCAGCTAGGGCGTTATAGATATTGTAGAGCCCACCGATTTGAATACCGTATTCTTGTCCGTCAATGACAAAGCGAGAGCGATTGTTGGTTAACTCAACTAGTTCTGTCAAGCGATAGTCGAGATTAGGACGTTTACATCCACAACCTTCACAGATATAGGCACCCAAGTTTGCATAAGTATTATGCTCATATTTGAGGATGCCTTGGCAGTTAGGGCAGATAATCCCTTCTGTATTGTAGTGAGCCAGTTGGGCTGGCCCTTTCTCCAAGTCAAAACCAAAATACTGTATAGGATTTGGGAAAGATGGTTTGTAGAAAAGTGGGCTGTCTCCGTTAAGGAGAACAGTAGCAGTTGGAACTTTCCGAATGGCATCCAATATCATGTTATAGGTAGTATAGATTTCACCGAAACGGTCCATCTGATCACGGAAGATATTAGTAATGACAAAAAGACTAGGCTGGATATAGTCACAGATACGAGATAGACTGGCTTCGTCAATTTCGAGGACGGCAATATTTTTCCCAGTTTTTGAAGATTTGGCTGTTAGGAAGGTTGTTGCAATTCCTGTAATCATGTTGGCACCGCTTGGGTTGGTTAGAACTTGACCATAAACCTCTTTTAAAATGCCGACAGTGAGGGCAGTTGTCAGGGTTTTTCCATTTGTTCCAGTGACCACGACAATCTCGTAGTTCTTAGCTAGGTTTTGTAAAATATCTTTATCAAATTGAAGGGCGACTTTCCCTGGGAGCGTACTTCCACGTCCAAGACGGCTTAAAACGAAGTGGGAAGAACACCCAGCAAGAAGGCCCAAAGTAGTTTTTAATTTCATGTTTCTATTATATCACAAAAGAGGGAAAAGACAGATTTGATACTCAATGAAAATCAAAGAGCAAACTAGGAAGCTAGCCGCAGGCTGTACTTGAGTACGGCAAGGTGAAGCTGACGTGGTTTGAATTTGATTTTCGAAGAGTATGAGATTTCGCAGAAATGAAAACAGCCCTCAGAGGGCTGTCAGTTAAGATGTGATCTCAACTTAAATCGCAAACAAGTCATTCAAGTTCTCAGCCAAAGTTGGGTGAGTGAAGATTTGTTTTGTGAAGTAAGTGTAAGGAATCTTGTTGTCCATAGCAACAGTGATGATGTTGATGATTTCTTGAGAACCTTCTGAGAAGATGCTTGCTCCAAGAATTTCTTTGGTTTCAGTATTAACAACAGCTTTGAAAGCTCCGCGAAGGTTTCCATTTACGTGACCACGAGGCATGGCTGCAACAGGAATTTCCTTAACAGCGTATGGAAGTTTCAAATCTGCTGCTTGGCTTTCAGTCAAACCAACTTGTGAAAGTGCAGGTGTGATAAACATGGTGTTTGGTACATTGAGACGGTCTTCAAGTGTGTAGCTGCCATCTCCAGCAAGGTAGCTGTAGACAACACGGAAGTCATCAAGTGAAATGTAAGTAAATTGAAGGCCACCGTTGACATCCCCAACTGCAAATACACCAGGAACGTTTGTTTGACAATGTTTGTCTACTTTAATAGCACCACGTTCAGTAAGTTCAATATCTGTATTTTCAAGTTGAAGTGGTTCTACATTTGGTTTACGTCCAGTTGCGTAGAGAAGGGCATCGAAACGGTAAGTTTCGTCTTCAGTTACGATAAGCACTTGGTCACCGTCGTTTTTAATTTCAGTAGTATGGATATTTTGAAGCAATTCAATACCGTCTTCTTCCAGGTATTGTTTAGCAAGAGCTGCGATGGAAGGTTCTGCACGAGGTAGGAATGTATCCAAGGCATCTAGGACTGTAACCTTGCTTCCAAGTTTGTTGTAAAGGCCAGCAAATTCAAGACCGATATTTCCACCACCAAGGACTCCAAGTTTTTCAGGCAATTTGTCCAAATTTTGGATACCTGTTGAGTCAAAGACGTTCTTGCTTGTAGCAAGTCCAGGGATAGGCAAGACGTTTGAAACAGCACCAGTGTTGATGACGATTGTTTCAGCAGTCAGTTCTTTCTTTTCATCACCAGCTTGGATTTCGATGACTTTATTTGAAAGGAAGTGAGCTTCCGCATCAAAAATATCTACGCCTGTACCTGCAACAGTAGCATAGTTTTTACCGTTGAGGCGACCAGTGATTGTGTTTTTAGTAGCAATCACTTCTTCAAAAGACAAGTCTTTCTCAGCAGCAACTAGCAAAGTTTTAGTTGGGATACAACCAATGTTGATACAAGTTCCACCGTACATAGCCTTGCTGCGTTCAACGAGGGCAACTTTTTTGCCAGCTGAAGCCAATTTACCTGCTAGTGTTTTACCAGCTTTACCAAATCCAATAACAATTAAATCGTATGTTAACATTTATCTTCCTCCTATTCGAATTTCATTCTAGCACAAGAAAAAAACTTTTGCACAATTCTGCTACGGAAAAGACAGAAAAAGATAAAAACGCTTTCCAGACAAAAAACTAGTAATTTTTTGACAAGCTTGATAAACTAAAATCCTATCTATTTTTATATAAGATAGAATAAATGTTCGAAAATAGGAGGTTTTATGAAATCGAATCGTTATATTATTGCCTTTGCTGGGGTCATTTTACACTTAATGCTGGGTTCGACTTATGCTTGGAGTGTTTATCGTAACCCTATTATTGAAAAAACGGGATGGGATCAGGCTTCTGTTGCCTTTGCCTTTAGTCTAGCAATCTTTTGTTTGGGCTTATCGGCTGCATTTATGGGGCGTTTGGTAGAAAAATTTGGTCCGAGAGTCATGGGGAGTCTATCTGCTTTTCTATACGCAGGTGGAAATATCTTAACAGGATTTGCAATAGACCGTCAGGAACTGTGGTTGTTGTATCTAGCTTATGGCATTTTAGGTGGGCTTGGTTTGGGAGCAGGCTATATTACCCCTGTGTCAACGATTATAAAATGGTTTCCTGATAAACGTGGTCTCGCAACAGGTTTAGCGATTATGGGGTTTGGTTTTGCTTCTTTATTGACTAGTCCCATAGCGCAACATCTCATCGCAGGGGTAGGGCTTGTAGAAACTTTTTATATTTTAGGTGCAAGTTACTTTATTATCATGCTCCTAGCTTCACAATTCATTAAGCGTCCAAATGAGCAAGAGCTTGCAATTTTATCTGCTTCAGGGAAAGAAAAAACAGACTCTCTGACGCAAGGGATGACTGCAAATCAGGCTCTAAAAAGCAATCGGTTTTATATACTTTGGATTATTTTCTTTATCAACATAGCTTGTGGTTTAGGCTTAATTTCAGCGGCATCGCCAATGGCACAGGAGATGGCTGGCTTGTCTACAAGTCATGCAGCAGTAATGGTGGGCGTTTTAGGGATTTTCAATGGATTTGGTCGCTTGCTCTGGGCGAGCTTATCTGACTATATCGGTCGCCCTCTAACCTTTAGTATATTACTGCTTGTCAATCTTTTCTTTTCTCTTTCACTTTGGATCTTTACAGATTCCGTTTTATTTGTAGTCGCTATGTCTATTTTGATGACTTGCTATGGAGCTGGTTTTTCATTGATTCCAGCTTATCTCAGTGATATTTTTGGAACCAAGGAATTGGCCGCTCTGCATGGTTATATTTTAACGGCTTGGGCAATGGCTGGTTTAGCGGGACCTATTTTATTAGCAGAGACTTATAAAATGGCTCATTCTTACACACAAACCTTGTTCGTTTTTATCATTTTATATAGTATCGCCTTGGCTTTGTCTTATTATCTAGGTCGTTCAATCAAAAAGGAAAGCCAAAAACCGTTTACATGATTTTCTGTAGAAATGGGGCTATCTTTTGCTCTGGTCTTGTGTTATACTAGATAGGTTGCAAAGAAAACAGTACTTTTCTTTTGTGGAAAAGAAGCAACACGATTTTGTATCCAGTATATGAAAATACGTCATAAAAAGAAAAGTATACACTAAGCCCTATAGGGTGGCTTCGCACCACCTTTAGAAAGAAGAATAACGTGAAATTTAATGAATTAAACTTGTCTGCTGATTTGCTAGCAGAGATTGAAAAAGCTGGTTTTGTAGAAGCCAGTCCGATCCAAGAACAAACCATTCCCTTGGCCCTTGAAGGCAAGGACGTTATCGGTCAAGCTCAGACTGGTACAGGAAAAACTGCAGCCTTTGGCTTGCCTACCCTTGAAAAAATCCGTACAGAAGAAGCGACTATCCAAGCCTTGGTGATCGCTCCAACTCGTGAACTCGCTGTCCAAAGTCAAGAGGAATTGTTCCGTTTTGGTCGTAGCAAGGGAGTCAAAGTCCGCTCAGTATACGGCGGATCAAGCATTGAAAAACAAATTAAGGCTCTTAAATCTGGTGCCCATATCGTGGTGGGAACACCTGGTCGCCTCTTAGACTTGATCAAACGCAAGGCCTTGAAATTACAAGATATTGAAACGCTTATCCTTGACGAAGCGGATGAAATGCTCAACATGGGCTTCCTTGAAGACATTGAAGCTATCATCTCCCGTGTCCCTGAAAATCGACAAACTCTTCTTTTCTCAGCAACTATGCCAGATGCCATCAAACGTATCGGTGTTCAGTTTATGAAAGAACCTGAGCATGTGAAGATTGCTGCTAAGGAATTGACAACAGAATTGGTTGATCAATACTATATCCGAGTTAAGGAACAAGAAAAATTTGATACTATGACACGTCTCATGGATGTGGAGCAACCTGAGCTTGCTATCGTATTTGGTCGTACCAAACGTCGTGTGGATGAATTGACTCGTGGTTTGAAAATCCGTGGCTTCCGTGCAGAAGGAATTCATGGAGACCTAGACCAAAACAAACGTCTTCGTGTCCTTCGTGACTTTAAAAATGGAAATCTGGATGTTCTAGTTGCGACGGACGTTGCAGCGCGTGGTTTGGATATTTCAGGTGTGACCCATGTCTATAACTACGATATTCCACAAGATCCTGAAAGTTATGTTCACCGTATCGGTCGTACAGGTCGTGCCGGTAAGTCAGGTCAGTCTATTACTTTCGTATCACCAAATGAAATGGGCTACCTCCAAATCATTGAAAACTTGACCAAGAAACGCATGAAAGGTCTCAAACCTGCAAGTGCAGAAGAAGCCTTCCAAGCTAAAAAACAGGTAGCTCTCAAGAAAATCGAACGTGATTTTGCAGATGAGACTATCCGTGCTAACTTTGAGAAATTTGGTAAGGATGCTCGTAAGCTAGCTGCCGAATTTACTCCAGAAGAATTGGCAATGTATATCTTGAGTCTGACTGTTCAAGATCCGGATAGCCTTCCAGAAGTGGAGATTGCGCGTGAAAAACCACTGCCATTTAAACCATCAGGTAATGGCTTCGGTGGTAAAGCTAAGGGAGGTCGTCGTGGAGATGACCGTCGAGACCGTGATCGTCGAGACCGTGATCGTCGAGACCGTGATCGCCGTGGTAATGGTCGTCGGGATGATTTCAAAAAAGGAAGTCGTGGCAATGATCGTTTTGATAAAGACAGACGTTACCGTAAGGATAATAAAAAACCACGCAATACTTCAAGTGAAAAGCAAACAGGCTTTGTTATTCGTAACAAGGGAGATAAATAAGAAAAAGCGGTTCAAAATGAATCGCTTTTTTATATAAGGAGACCAAGGGTGAAAGAAGATGGTGATAGCAAAGGATAGGTGAAATGGAAAGGTATTATCAACCCACCTTCTTATAATGATATAATATCAAATATAAATTAGGTTGTCAATAAGAAAACATAATTTTCTAAAATATTTCAGCTAGTCTAAATTGCAATTAAATAAGCAATTTTCAGATAATAATTGAAAATTCAATCTGTTTATGTTATAATGATAGCGATTAAATTCGAGGTGAAAAATGGCACATTTATTAGAAAAAACAAGAAAGATTACATCAATTTTGAAGCGCTCAGAGGAGCAGTTTCAGGATGAGCTTCCTTACAACGCTATTACGCGTCAGTTAGCGGATATTATTCATTGCAATGCCTGCATTATCAATAGTAAGGGACGTCTGCTTGGCTATTTTATGCGTTATAAAACAAATACAGATCGCGTAGAGCAATTCTTCCAAACTAAGATTTTCCCAGATGACTACGTTCAAGGGGCTAATATGATTTACGAAACAGAAGCAAATTTGCCTGTTGAGCATGATATGAGTATTTTCCCTGTTGAGAGTAGAGAAGATTTTCCAGATGGCTTGACGACTATTGCACCGATTCATGTATCGGGGATTCGCCTTGGTTCTTTGATTATTTGGCGCAATGATAAAAAATTCGAAGATGAGGACTTGATTCTTGTTGAGATTGCCAGTACCGTTGTTGGGATTCAGCTTCTTAACTTCCAGCGTGAAGAAGATGAGAAAAATATCCGTCGCCGTACTGCTGTCACCATGGCGGTTAATACCCTTTCTTACTCCGAACTCCGTGCTGTTTCAGCAATTTTAGGGGAATTAAATGGAAATGAAGGGCAGTTGACTGCATCAGTGATTGCAGACCGTATCGGAATTACCCGCTCTGTGATTGTCAATGCCCTTCGTAAACTTGAATCTGCGGGAATTATTGAAAGTCGCTCACTTGGAATGAAGGGAACCTACCTTAAGGTCTTGATTTCAGATATTTTTGAAGAAGTGAAGAAAAGAGATTACTAATGACTAAAGCTTTAATTTCGATTGATTATACAGAAGATTTTGTTGCTGATAGTGGTAAATTGACAGCAGGGGCTCCAGCTCAGGCTATTTCGGATGCCATTAGCAAGGTGACTCGATTAGCTTTTGAACGGGGAGATTATATCTTCTTTACTATTGATGCTCATGAAGAAAACGATTGTTTTCATCCAGAAAGTAAACTATTTCCTCCTCATAATCTGATTGGGACTAGTGGACGCAATTTATACGGAGACTTGGGGATCTTTTATCAAGAGCATGGTTCAGACAGTCGTGTCTTTTGGATGGATAAACGCCATTACTCAGCTTTTTCAGGGACTGACCTAGATATTCGTTTGAGAGAGCGTCGCATTTCTACAGTTATCTTAACAGGTGTCTTGACGGATATCTGTGTCCTGCATACAGCTATTGATGCCTATAATCTAGGTTATGACATCGAGATTGTTCAACCAGCTGTTGCTTCCATCTGGCCTGAAAATCATCAATTTGCCCTAGGTCATTTCAAAAATACACTTGGAGCTAAGTTAGTAGATGAAAATCTAAATGAAATTTTAGAGTAATTTGGTTGATGAAATGAAAAAAATTGAAAAAAAGTGTTGACAAGCATCCCAAAAGTTGATATACTAGTAAAGTAATCGACGCGGGGATGGCGGAATTGGCAGACGCGCAGGACTAAGGATCCTGTGACCGCTTTAGGTCGTGAGGGTTCAAGTCCCTCTCTCCGCATAGGATAAGAGTTAGCTTAGGCTAGCTCTTTTGTATTTCTCTAAAAAATTAGAATCCAGTCAAATGTAGTGGAGAATCAGCGAAAATATGGGAAAGCTGATCCTTGTTTCTGCTTTTGTATAGAAGAATAATAAAGATTATCTTCTTCAAATTCTCCGATATTCTCTAAAGTTTTGTGCAAGTTGCACAGAATTTTTTTGTTTTTTTGGTCACCTTGCCATAGAAATGTAAAACGTTTTCATCTATAATATAATTATCAAAAACAAAAGGAGTTCACCTCATGGTAGAATTGAATCTTAAAAATATTTACAAAAAATATCCAAACAGCGAACACTATTCAGTTGAAGATTTCAACTTGAATATCAAAGATAAAGAATTTATCGTTTTCGTAGGTCCTTCAGGATGTGGTAAATCAACAACCCTTCGTATGATTGCTGGTCTTGAAGACATCACAGAAGGTACTGCATCTATCGATGGCGTGGTTGTCAACGACGTAGCTCCAAAAGACCGTGACATCGCCATGGTATTCCAAAACTACGCTCTTTACCCACACATGACTGTATACGATAACATGGCTTTCGGTTTGAAATTGCGTAAATACAGCAAAGAAGACATCGACAAACGTGTGCAAGAAGCAGCTGAAATCCTTGGATTGAAAGAATTCTTGGAACGTAAACCAGCTGACCTTTCAGGTGGTCAACGTCAACGTGTTGCCATGGGTCGTGCCATCGTCCGTGATGCAAAAGTATTCTTGATGGACGAACCTTTGTCAAACTTGGATGCAAAACTTCGTGTATCAATGCGTGCTGAAATTGCGAAAATCCACCGTCGTATCGGAGCTACAACTATCTACGTAACTCACGACCAAACAGAAGCGATGACACTTGCAGACCGTATCGTTATCATGTCAGCAACTAAGAACCCTGCTGGTACAGGTACTATCGGACGTGTTGAGCAAATCGGTACTCCTCAAGAAGTTTACAAAAACCCAGTTAACAAATTCGTTGCAGGATTCATCGGAAGCCCAGCAATGAACTTCATCAATGTGAAATTAGTTGGTAGCGAAATTATTTCTGATGGTTTCCGTTTGAAAGTTCCAGAAGGAGCATTGAAAGTTCTTCGCGAAAAAGGCTACGAAGGTAAAGAGTTGATTTTCGGTATCCGTCCAGAAGATGTGAATGCAGAACCTGCTTTCCTTGAAACATTCCCAGACTGTGTTGTAAAAGCGACTATCTCTGTATCAGAACTGCTTGGTTCAGAATCTCACCTATACTGCCAAGTTGGTAAAGACGAATTTGTTGCTAAAGTTGATGCTCGTGATTACTTGCAAACAGGTGCAACAGTTGAACTTGGATTTGACTTGAACAAAGCACACTTCTTCGATGTAGAAACTGAAAAAACAGTCTATTAAAATAAATAAAATTCAAAGCAGTACAAGAAAAGATATCTCTTTATCGATTGTAGTGGAGAGATATCAGTTAGTCTAGGGAGAGAAACAAAATGCTTCTCTCCTTTTTGCTAGGGAAGTCATATTATGTATCTATCTTGTGACGTGCCTTGAATAAAAATGGTCGTCTTATTTGACTTATAGGGTGACTAGCAAATGAAATATTGTTTTCCCTTTCTTCTTTACTGGAAAATATGCTATAATAGAGAGTAAAAACTTTGAAAGAAAGAAAAATATGAATTTAAAAGATTACATTGCAACAATTGAAAATTATCCAAAAGAAGGTATCACCTTCCGTGATATTAGTCCTTTGATGGCTGATGGAAATGCTTATAGCTACGCTGTTCGTGAAATTGTTCAGTATGCTACTGACAAGAAAATTGACATGGTTGTAGGGCCTGAGGCTCGTGGATTTATTGTGGGCTGTCCAGTTGCCTTTGAGTTGGGAATTGGTTTTGCACCTGTTCGTAAACCAGGTAAATTGCCACGTGAAGTCATTTCTGCTGACTATGAAAAAGAGTACGGTGTTGATACCTTGACTATGCATGCGGATGCAATCAAACCAGGTCAACGCGTTCTTATTGTAGATGACCTCTTGGCAACAGGTGGAACTGTTAAGGCAACTATCGAGATGATTGAAAAACTTGGTGGTATTGTAGCAGGTTGTGCCTTCCTTGTTGAATTGGATGAATTGAACGGCCGTGAAAAAATCGGGGACTACGATTACAAGGTTCTTATGCATTATTAATGAAAAACAGTCCCTAGGGCTGTTTTCTCTACATTAGGATATAAAAATAGACTATAGCTAGTTAGAGAAAAACTATAATTGAAAACTATATCTTCTTGCAGTATAATAAAAGGACTATGTGTTTGAAATTTAGTTTCATACTCAATGAAAATCAAAGAGTAAACTAGCCGTAAGCTGCTCAAAGTACAGCTTTGAGGTTGCAGATAGAACTGACGAAGTCAGCTCAAAACACTGTTTTGAGGTTGCAGATGAAACTGACGAAGTC
>NZ_VMLS01000029.1:0-11187 GCF_013276805.1 Streptococcus sp. 1449 | reverse complement strand
ACTGACGAAGTCAGTAACATATACGTACGGCAAGGCAACGTTGACGCGGTTTGAAGAGATTCTCGAAGAGTTTCAAACATATGCAATTATTTCTGAAAGAGTACAGTTAGGAGAGGGTTATGCCGATTCGAATTGATAGAAAATTACCAGCTGTTGAGATTTTACGGACAGAGAATATCTTTGTCATGGATGATCAACGTGCGGCCCACCAAGATATCCGTCCTTTGAAGATTTTAATTTTAAATCTCATGCCACAGAAAATGGTCACAGAAACCCAGTTGTTGCGCCATTTGGCTAATACGCCCCTGCAATTGGATATTGATTTTCTCTATATGGAGAGCCATCGTTCTAAAACAACTCGTTCAGAGTACATGGAGACCTTTTATAAAACCTTTCCTGAAGTCAAGGATGAGTATTTTGATGGGATGATTATCACGGGTGCTCCAGTTGAGCATTTACCATTTGAGGAAGTGGACTATTGGGAGGAATTTAGCCAGGTGCTTGAGTGGTCCAAGACCCATGTCTATTCGACCCTTTATATCTGTTGGGGGGCTCAGGCTGGTCTTTATCTGCGTTATGGAGTGGAAAAATACCAGATGGACAGTAAGTTATCGGGTATTTATCCTCAGGACACTTTAAAAGAAGGGCACCTTCTTTTAAGAGGCTTTGACGATAGCTATGTTTCCCCTCATTCTCGGCACACGGAGATTTCTAAGGAAGAGGTCTTAAACAAAACCAATCTCGAGATTTTATCAGAGGGTTCTCAGGTTGGGGTTTCGATTTTGGCTAGTCGTGATTTGCGTGAAATTTATAGTTTTGGGCATTTGGAATATGACCGTGATACCTTGGCAAATGAATATTTCCGAGATCGTGATGCAGGTTTGGATCCTCATATTCCAGAAAATTACTTTAAGGATGATGATGTCAACCAGACACCTTGTCTTTGTTGGTCTTCATCAGCAGCCCTCTTTTTCAGTAACTGGGTGAATTATGCGGTCTATCAGGAGACGCCTTTTGACTGGAGAAAAATAGAAGATGATGCATCTACATTTGGGTATTTATAAGAGGAATTATGACATATTTAGACGCTTTTAAATCAGGGAACTTGGTTTTACCGAGTGCCCTGCTCTTGCATTTTAAGGAACTCTTTCCTTCTAGCGACGATTTTCTGGTTTGGCAATTTTTCTATTTGCAAAATACGACAGGCTTAGAAGAAATGTCGCCAAGCCAGATTGCTGAAAGGATTGGCAAGGAAATTTCGGATGTCAACCAGTCCATTTCCAATCTGACGGAGAGGGGACTTCTCCAGTATCGTACTATCGAATTAAATGGCGAAATCGAATTGCTTTTTGATGCTAGTTTGGCTTTGGAACGTTTGGATGACTTGCTTGGAGCTATTGCTTCGAGTTCAGACCAGTTGATACCTCAAAATCATCTTAAGGATTTGGTGGAAACCTTCCAGCAGGAGTTGGGACGCTTGTTGACGCCTTTTGAGATTGAGGATTTGATGAAGACACTAAAGGAAGATGGAACCAGTGCTGACTTGATTAAGGAAGCTCTTCGTGAAGCTGTTTTGAATGGAAAACCAAACTGGAAGTACATCCAGGCGATTTTGAGAAACTGGCGACATGAAGGTATCAAAAGTGTGGCTCAAATCGAGGCTAAGCGGGCAGAAAGAGAAGCAAGCAATCCTCAGTTGACACAGGTATCGGCAGATTTCAGAAATGCTATGGATCTCTGGAAGGATTAATCCATGTCAGCAGGCTTGAAATCCGAGTAAGATTTGCAAGCTGTGTCTAATTGTGATAAAATAAATAGAAAATAAATTGAAAAAAGAGGTATGTGAAATGTCACGTAAACCATTTATCGCTGGTAACTGGAAAATGAACAAAAATCCAGAAGAAGCTAAAGCATTCGTTGAAGCAGTTGCGTCAAAACTTCCTTCATCAGATCTTGTTGAAGCAGGTATCGCTGCTCCAGCTCTTGATTTGACAACAGTTCTTGCTGCGGCAAAAGGTTCAAACCTTAAAGTTGCTGCTCAAAACTGCTACTTTGAAAATGCAGGTGCCTTCACTGGTGAAACAAGCCCACAAGTTTTGAAAGAAATCGGTACTGACTACGTTGTTATCGGTCACTCAGAACGCCGTGACTACTTCCATGAAACTGACGAAGATATCAACAAAAAAGCAAAAGCAATCTTTGCAAACGGTATGCTTCCAATCATCTGTTGTGGTGAGTCACTTGAAACTTACGAAGCTGGTAAAGCTGCTGAATTTGTAGGTGCTCAAGTATCTGCTGCATTGGCTGGATTGACTGCTGAACAAGTTGCTGCATCAGTTATCGCTTACGAACCAATCTGGGCTATCGGTACTGGTAAATCAGCTTCACAAGACGACGCACAAAAAATGTGTAAAGTTGTTCGTGACGTTGTAGCTGCTGACTTTGGTCAAGAAGTTGCAGACAAAGTTCGTGTTCAATACGGTGGTTCTGTTAAACCTGAGAACGTTGCTTCATACATGGCTTGTCCAGACGTTGACGGTGCCCTTGTAGGTGGTGCGTCACTTGAAGCTGAAAGCTTCTTGGCTTTGCTTGACTTTGTAAAATAATCAGTAAGTAGCAAAAGCTAGGTGGAACAGCATTCAGATGTCTGTTCCATTTTTTATAGGAGAGGAAAGATTGAAAACAAAATTTGTATGTATAGGGCTAGCAAGCCTTTGCTTACTTGGCGTAAGAGTTTCAGGAATTGCGGCAGATGAAACAAGTGGAAGCACAGTTTCAGAAAAATCTAGTCTATCAACAGGAACTTCATCAACTAGTAGCAATGAACAGAGAAACAGTGTCTCTGCCCACTGGGATGGAGATTATTATGTAAAGGCTGATGGTTCTAAAGCTCAAAGTGAATGGATTTTTGATAATAACTACAAAGCTTGGTTTTATCTCAAATCAGACGGTCGTTATGCTCAAAATGAGTGGCAGGGCAATTACTACCTGAAATCAGGTGGCTATATGGCTCAAAACGAGTGGCTTTATGATAATAATTACAAGAGTTGGTTTTATCTCAAGTCAGATGGGGCTTATGCTCATCAAGAATGGCAATTGATTGGAAATAAGTGGTACTACTTCAAGAAGTGGGGTTACATGGCTAAAAGCCAATGGCAAGGAAGTTATTTCTTGAACGGTCAAGGTGCCATGATGCAAAATGAATGGCTTTATGATCCAGCCTATTCTGCTTATTTTTATCTCAAATCCGATGGAACTTATGCTAACCAAGAGTGGCAAAAAGTGGGCGGCAAATGGTACTATTTCAAGAAGTGGGGCTATATGGCTCAGAATGAGTGGCAAGGCAACTACTATTTGACTGGAAGTGGTGCCATGGCGACTGATGAAGTGATTATGGATGGCGCTCGCTATATCTTTGCGGCCTCTGGTGAGCTCAAAGAAAAGAAAGATTTGAATGTCGGCTGGGTTCACAGAGATGGTAAACGCTATTTCTTTAATAATAGAGAAGAACAAGTTGGAACCGAACATGCTAAGAAAGTTATTGATATTAGTGAGCACAATGGCCGTATCAATGATTGGAAAAAGGTTATTGATGAAAATGAAGTAGATGGTGTCATTGTTCGTCTAGGTTATAGCGGTAAAGAAGACAAGGAATTGGCGCATAACATTAAGGAGTTAAACCGTCTGGGAATACCTTATGGCGTCTATCTCTATACCTATGCTGAAAATGAGACTGATGCTGAGAATGATGCTGAACAGACCATTGAACTTCTGAAGAAATACAATATGAACTTGTCTTACCCTATCTACTATGATGTTGAGAACTGGGAGTATGTGAATAAAAGTAAGCGTGCTCCGAATGATACAGGTACTTGGGTTAAGATTATCAACAAGTACATGGAGACGATGAAGCAGGCGGGTTATCAAAATGTGTATGTCTATAGCTATCGTAGTTTATTACAGACGCGTTTAAAACACCCAGATATTTTAAAACATGTAAACTGGGTAGCGGCCTATAACAATGCTTTAGAATGGGAAAACCCTCATTATTCAGGAGAAAAAGGTTGGCAATATACCTCTTCTGAATACATGAAAGGAATCCAAGGGCGCGTAGATGTCAGCGTTTGGTATTAAGCTCTGATTAGAAAGAGGGATGTGATAGTAGCACCCTCTTTTTCTTTGTTTTATGATAGTTTATCCTCGAGTAAATTCAAGAACTTGCTCGGAAATGAATCTTATACTCAATGAAAATCAAAGAGCAAACTAGGAAACTAGCCGCAGGCTGCTCAAAACACTGTTTTGAGGTTGTAGATAAGACTGATGAAGTCAGTAACTATATCTACGGCAAGGAGACGTTGACGTGGTTTGAAGAGATTTTCGAAGAGTATTATATAGTAGATTGAATATAGACCAGAACATTGCGGTTGCTAAAACATTTTTAGAAATTCATTTGTCTTTCCTAATCGACTTGGTTACATCTTATTTCAATCTATTATAGTCTTGGGGAATTTCTTCAAACCACATCAGCTTGGTCAGTTCTACCTGCGACCTCAAAACTTGTGCTTTGGTCAAGCTGGGTTTAGTTTCCTAGTTTGCTGATGGATTTCCATTGACTATAAGCATCCAACCCTCTTTTCGTCTTCTAAAGAATTCTTAAATTATCAGTCTATTGCAACTTTTCTCATGTGGGTTATTTTGCTTGCTATTGGTTTTCCTTAGTAGTATACTAAGGTAGTAATCATTAAGAAGTGGTTACATAAAAATAATGAATGAGGTAAAATAAAATGGTAGAATTGAAAAAAGAAGCAGCAAAAGATGTCGCAACATTAACAAAAGCAGCGCCAGTAGCATTGGCAAAAACAAAGGAAGTTTTGAATCAAGCTGTTGCTGATTTGTACGTAGCCCACGTTGCTTTGCATCAAGTGCACTGGTACATGCGTGGACGCGGTTTTATGGTATGGCATCCAAAAATGGATGAGTACATGGATGCTCTTGATGGTCATTTAGATGAAATCAGTGAACGATTGATTACACTCGGTGGTAAACCATACTCTACTTTGACAGAGTTCCTTCAAAACAGTGAAATCGAAGAAGAAGCTGGTGAATACCGCAATGTTGAAGAAAGTTTGGAACGTGTCCTTGTTATCTACCGTTACTTGTCAGAACTTTTCCAAAAAGGTTTGGATGTTACTGATGAAGAAGGTGATGATGTGACAAATGGTATCTTCTCAGACGCTAAAAATGAAACGGATAAAACAATCTGGATGCTTGCCGCAGAACTTGGACAAGCACCTGGTTTGTAAGAAACAAGGCAACATAGATAAATCTGTAGGAAATTTCTTACAGATTTTTTCTATTTTGTAAGCTATTCCAAACCAGTCTTTTTTTGAGTTTTTTGATAAAATAGTACTATCAGTAAAAAGGATGGAAGCATGACTAAGAAAATCGTAGCTATTTGGGCCCAGGATGAAGAGGGTGTGATTGGTAAGGATAATCGTCTGCCTTGGCATTTGCCAGCAGAACTGCAACATTTCAAGGAAACAACTCTGAATCATGCTATCTTGATGGGGCGGGTAACCTTTGATGGGATGGGACGTCGCTTGCTTCCACAACGGGAGACCTTGATTTTGACACGTAACACGGAAGAAAAGATAGATGGGGTTGCTACTTTTCAGGACGTCCAGTCTGTTCTCGACTGGTATCAGGCTCAAGAAAAGAATCTCTACATTATCGGTGGGAAGCAGATTTTTCAGGCTTTTGAACCCTACTTAGATGAAGTAATTGTCACTCACATTCATGCTCGGGTGGAGGGAGATACCTATTTTCCTGAGGAGTTTGACTTATCTCTTTTTGAGACAGTTTCAAGCAAATTCTACGCCAAAGATGAGAAGAATCCTTATGATTTTACCATCCAATATCACAAGAGAAAGGAAGTCTAATGGAACGGAGTTTATTTGGTTTATTCACGGCTTTTCTGTGTTTCATCTGCCTTCTGGCAGGAGCACAGGCTTTTCGTAAAAAGCGTTACGGGCTTTCTATCCTCCTTTGGTTAAATGCCTTTACCAATCTGGTCAATAGTATTCATGCTTTTTACATGACCTTATTTTAGATAGAATGACAGTATAGAATGGAAGGAAATCATGTCTACAAATAGAAAAAATGATATGATGGTTTATTGCTCATTTTGTGGCAAAAACCAAGAAGAAGTACAAAAAATAATTGCTGGGAACAATGCTTTTATTTGTAATGAATGCGTGGAGTTGGCTCAGGAAATCATTCGAGAAGAATTGGTTGAGGAAGTCTTGGCAGACTTGTCTGAGGTGCCAAAACCAATCGAACTCCTCCATATCTTGAACCACTATGTAATCGGTCAAGATCGTGCCAAGCGTGCCTTGGCAGTGGCGGTTTATAACCACTACAAACGTATCAACTTCCACGATACGCGTGAGGAGTCAGAAGATGTGGATTTGCAGAAGTCAAACATTTTGATGATTGGCCCAACTGGTTCAGGGAAAACTTTCCTTGCCCAGACCTTGGCTAAGAGCTTGAATGTGCCTTTTGCGATTGCGGATGCGACAGCTCTTACTGAGGCTGGTTATGTGGGTGAGGACGTGGAAAATATTCTCCTTAAACTCTTGCAGGCTGCTGACTTTAATATCGAGCGTGCAGAGCGTGGGATTATCTACGTGGATGAAATTGACAAGATTGCCAAGAAGAGCGAGAACGTATCGATCACACGGGATGTTTCTGGTGAAGGGGTGCAACAAGCCCTTCTCAAGATTATCGAGGGAACTGTTGCTAGCGTGCCGCCTCAAGGTGGACGCAAACATCCGCAACAAGAAATGATTCAAGTGGATACTAAAAATATCCTCTTCATCGTGGGTGGTGCCTTTGATGGTATTGAAGAAATTGTCAAACAACGTCTGGGTGAAAAGGTTATCGGCTTTGGTCAAAATAATAAAGCAATTGATGAAAACAGCTCTTACATGCAAGAAATCATCGCAGAAGATATTCAAAAATTCGGTATTATTCCAGAGTTGATTGGACGCTTGCCTGTCTTTGCAGCCCTTGAGCAATTAACGATTGATGACTTGGTTCGTATCTTGAAAGAGCCAAGAAATGCCTTGGTCAAACAATATCAAACCTTGTTATCTTATGATGATGTCGAGTTGGAATTTGACGACGAAGCTCTTCAAGAGATTGCCAATAAGGCCATCGAACGGAAGACAGGGGCGCGTGGTCTTCGCTCCATCATCGAAGAAACCATGCTAGATGTCATGTTTGAAGTACCGAGTCAGGAAAATGTGAAATTGGTTCGCATCACAAAAGAAGCTGTCGATGGAACGGATAAACCAATCTTGGAAACAGCCTAGAGGTGACTATGGAAATCAATACACATAATGCTGAAATCTTGCTCAGTGCAGCCAACAAGTCTCATTATCCGCAGGATGAACTGCCAGAGATTGCCCTAGCAGGGCGTTCAAATGTTGGTAAGTCTAGTTTTATCAATACCATGCTGAACCGTAAGAATCTGGCTCGTACGTCAGGGAAACCTGGGAAAACTCAGTTGCTCAACTTCTTTAACATTGACGACAAGATGCGCTTTGTGGATGTGCCTGGCTATGGCTATGCCCGCGTTTCCAAAAAGGAACGTGAAAAGTGGGGGCGCATGATTGAGGAGTACCTAACGACTCGAGAAAATCTTCGTGCAGTGGTCAGTTTGGTGGATCTCCGTCATGACCCGTCAGCAGATGATGTGCAGATGTACGAATTTCTCAAGTATTACGAGATTCCGGTTATCATCGTTGCGACCAAGGCGGACAAGATTCCTCGTGGTAAATGGAACAAGCACGAATCAGCAATCAAAAAGAAATTAAACTTTGACCCAAGTGACGACTTTATCCTCTTTTCATCTGTCAGCAAGGCAGGAATGGATGAGGCTTGGGATGCAATCTTAGAAAAATTGTGAGGAAAAGAAAATGGCAAAAACAATACATACAGACAAGGCTCCAAAGGCTATCGGACCCTATGTTCAAGGAAAAATCGTTGGCAACCTTTTGTTTGCTAGTGGTCAAGTTCCTCTCTCTCCTGAAACTGGAGAAATCGTTGGAGAAACGATTCAAGAACAGACAGAACAAGTCTTGAAAAACATCGGTGCTATTTTGGCAGAAGCAGGAACTGACTTTGACCATGTTGTCAAAACAACTTGCTTTTTGAGCGATATGAACGACTTTGTTCCTTTTAACGAGGTTTACCAAACGGCCTTTAAAGAGGAATTCCCAGCTCGTTCAGCAGTAGAGGTAGCTCGTCTTCCTCGTGATGTAAAAGTCGAAATCGAAGTCATCGCAGAGATTGGATAAGCTAGTTGAAGTTTGGTGTTGCCAAACTTCTTTTGATATAAGGAGAAAAAGATGACAAAGAAACAACTTCACTTGGTGATTGTGACAGGAATGAGTGGTGCAGGCAAAACTGTAGCCATTCAGTCCTTTGAGGATTTGGGTTATTTTACTATTGATAATATGCCGCCAGCTCTCTTGCCTAAGTTTTTGCAGTTGGTGGAAACAAAGGAAGACGATCCTAAGTTGGCCTTGGTAGTGGATATGCGTAGCCGTTCTTTCTTCTCGGAGATTCAAACTGTTTTGGATGAGTTGGAAAACAAGGAAGAACTGGACTTTAAAATTCTCTTTTTGGATGCAGCTGATAAGGAATTGGTCGCGCGTTACAAGGAAACCAGACGGAGTCACCCACTAGCTGCAGATGGTCGGATTTTGGATGGAATCAAGCTGGAACGTGAGCTCTTGGCGCCTTTGAAAAATATGAGCCAAAATGTGGTGGATACAACTGAACTCACTCCTCGTGAGCTACGTAAAACCATTGCAGAGCAGTTTTCAGATCAAGAACAAGCCCAGTCTTTCCGTATCGAAGTCATGTCTTTCGGCTTTAAATATGGAATCCCAATTGATGCAGACTTGGTTTTTGATGTGCGCTTTTTGCCAAATCCCTACTACCTTCCAGAGCTGAGAAACCAAACGGGTGTGGATGAACCTGTTTATGACTATGTCATGAATCATCCTGAGTCAGAAGATTTTTATCAGCATTTATTGGCCTTGATTGAGCCGATTTTGCCAAGTTACCAAAAGGAAGGGAAGTCTGTTTTGACCATTGCCATGGGTTGTACAGGTGGACAACACCGTAGTGTGGCCTTTGCTAAACGCTTGGCGCAGGACTTATCCAAGAATTGGCCTGTTAATGAAGGGCATCGCGACAAAGACCGGAGAAAGGAAACGGTAAACCGTTCATGAGAAAACCAAAGATAACGGTGATTGGTGGAGGTACTGGGATCCCCGTCATTCTTAAAAGTCTGCGTGAAAAAGATGTGGAAATCGCTGCTATCGTAACGGTGGCGGATGATGGTGGTTCATCAGGTGAACTCCGAAAAAATATGCAGCAATTGACACCGCCAGGTGATCTTCGTAATGTCCTTGTGGCCATGTCGGATATGCCTAAGTTTTATGAGAAAGTCTTTCAGTATCGCTTTTCCGAGGATGCCGGAGCCTTTGCTGGCCATCCATTGGGCAATCTCATTATTGCAGGTCTGTCAGAAATGCAGGGTTCGACCTATAATGCCATGCAGTTATTGAGCAAGTTTTTCCATACAACTGGGAAGATTTATCCTTCCAGCGACCATCCTTTGACCTTGCATGCAGTCTTTCAAGATGGGACAGAAGTGGCTGGAGAGAGTCATATCGCAGACCATCCAGGCATGATTGACCATGTCTATGTAACCAATACCTTCAACGATGATACACCTCTGGCCAGCCGTCGAGTAGTCCAGACCATTCTTGAAAGTGACATGATTGTCCTCGGACCTGGTTCTCTCTTTACCTCTATTTTGCCCAATATCGTGATTAAGGAAATCGGGCAGGCGCTTTTGGAAACCAAGGCAGAAATCGCCTATGTCTGCAATATTATGACCCAACGTGGGGAGACAGAACACTTTACAGATAGTGATCACGTGGAAGTCTTGCATCGTCACCTTAGCCGACCTTTTATCGATACGGTCTTGGTGAATATCGAAAAAGTGCCTCAAGAATACATGAATTCCAATCGCTTTGATGAATACTTGGTCCAGGTGGAACATGATTTTGCTGGTCTTTGTAAGCAAGTTCCGCGCGTGATTTCATCCAACTTCCTTCGTCTGGAAAATGGCGGTGCCTTCCACGATGGAGATTTGATTGTGGATGAGTTGATGCGGATTATACAGGTGAGAAAATGAGTTTCACAGTAGCAGTAAAAGAAGAAATCCTAGGTCAACACCATCTGAGCCGGTATGAATTATCTGCCATTATCAAAATGTCTGGTAGCATCGGTCTCTCGACTTCGGGCTTGACTTTGTCAGTTGTGACAGAAAATGCCAAACTGGCCCGTCACCTCTATGAGTCCTTTCTCCATTTCTATGAAATCAAATCGGAAATTCGTCACCACCAACGGAGCAATCTTCGCAAGAATCGGGTCTATACCGTTTTTACAGATGAAAAGGTGCAGGATTTGTTAAGTGATTTGCACTTGGCAGACTCTTTCTTTGACCTGGAAACAGGTATTGATGAGGCGATTTTATCGGATGAGGAAGCAGGTCGTGCTTATCTTTGTGGTGCTTTCTTGGCAAATGGAAGTATTCGTGACCCTGAATCAGGTAAGTACCAGTTGGAAATCAGTTCTGTTTATCTGGACCACGCGCAAGGAATTGCCTCCCTTCTCCAACAGTTTTTACTGGATGCCAAGGTGCTTGAGCGCAAGAAGGGGGCTGTGACCTATCTCCAGCGAGCAGAAGACATTATGGACTTCTTGATAGTAATCGGAGCCATGCAGGCACGGGATGATTTTGAGCGGGTTAAGATTTTGCGAGAAACCCGTAACGACCTCAATCGGGCTAATAATGCCGAGACAGCTAATATCGCTCGGACAGTTTCTGCCAGCATGAAGACCATTAACAATATCAGTAAAATAAAAGATATTATGGGCTTAGAAAATCTGCCAGTGGATTTGCAGGAAGTAGCGCAGTTGCGGATTCAGCACCCAGACTACTCTATCCAGCAGTTAGCAGATAGCCTCAGCAATCCCCTTACAAAAAGTGGTGTCAATCACAGACTCAGAAAAATCAATAAGATAGCCGATGAATTATAACGA
>NZ_VMLS01000028.1:0-4709 GCF_013276805.1 Streptococcus sp. 1449 | reverse complement strand
TAAGTGATAAAGTCGGGAAAGGTTGGAATAGTTGGAAGATTGAAAGCGTTCGATAGGAAAGATAAATATTATTATTAGACTTCCTGCGAAACAAAATATGGTATAATAGTTCTATGAATTATGAAGCAAGTAAACAACTAACTGATGCACAATTTAATCGTCTTGTTGGTGTTCAGCGCACGACTTTTGAAGAGATGTTAGCTGTATTAAAAATTAAACACGCAAAAGATGGATAAAAACCTAAATTAAGCCTAGAATACCTTCTTATGGCGACTTCAATATGTGCGAGAATATCGAACTTATGAACAAATTGCGGCTGATTTTGGTATCCACGAAAGCAACTTAACCCATCGGAGTCAATGGGTTGAAGTAACTCTTGTTCAAAGTGGTTTTACGATTTCAAGAACTCACCTTAGTGCTGAAGACACGGTAATGATTGATGCGACGGAAGTAAAAATCAATCGCCCTAAAAAAACAATTAGCGAATGATTCTGGTAAAAAGAAATGCCACGCTATGAAGGCTCAAGCGATTGTCACAAGTCAAGGGAGAATTGTTTCTTTGGAGATCACTGTGAACTATTGTCATGATATGAAGTTGTTCAAAATGAGTCGCAGAAATATCGGACAAGCTGGTAAAATCTTGGCTGACAGTGCTTATCAAAGGCTCATGAAGATATATCCTCAAGCACAAACTCCACGTAAATCCAGCAAACTCAAGCCGCTAACAGCTGAAGAGAAGGCCTGTAACCATGCGCTATCTAAGGGGAGCAGCAAGGTTGAGAATATTTTTGCCAAAGTATAGTAGATTGAAACTAGAATAGTACATATCTACTTCTAAAACATTGTTAGAAATCGATTTGACTGTCTTGATTGATTTGTCCTGTTCTTATTTCATTTCACTATGAAAACGTTTAAAATATTTTCAACAACCTATCGAAATCATCGTAAACGCTTCGGATTACGAATGAATTTGATTGCTGGCATTATCAATCATGAACTAGGATTCTAGTTTTGCAGGAAGTCTATTGTCAAAAATGTGATGGTAATCTTGTCCATCGACTGTCAGGTGACGTTCATAAATGCCTGAAGTCACGACAGATTGATTGACAACGGGAATGGTCATTAAGTGATTTCCCCTCGGATTGGCTGAATCTTGAATCTCGATTTGCCAAGGGTTATCCCCTCTTGTCTGATTTTTTCCAATGGTCAGGATACTCCCTCCCAGATTGATCAAGGCAGAAGTCATACCCTCTTTTCTAAGAAATTGGGCACCCTTTATCTGCACTATAACCCTTGACTAAACAAC
This sequence comes from Streptococcus sp. 1449, assembly GCF_013276805.1. Lineage (NCBI taxonomy): Bacteria > Bacillati > Bacillota > Bacilli > Lactobacillales > Streptococcaceae > Streptococcus > Streptococcus sp. 1449. Next base: position 3,403 of record NZ_VMLS01000028.1, on the reverse strand, counting down.
CTAAATCGATTTTCATTCCTTTCTGCTTTAAGAATACAATGGAAGTAGAAGAATCTAACTCGATATCATGAGGATTGATTAGAGACAGCACCGCTTCAATTTCTTGAGGTTGTGCAGCTTTGGCATCTGAAAAACCAATGCGCCAGGTTTGAATTAGGGGACCAATACTGATGTTGAGCTGGCTATAGAGTGCTAGGCTATGCTCTAAACCAAGTGAAATCAGTTCAAACAGGTCTGGATGAACAGTGACGGGGGTTATTCCTGCTTGATAATTGATTTCCATCAACTCAGATTCTTGACTATTGGCATTGAAATGGTATTCAAGCTTTTTGAGCAAATCAAAGGATTTTTGGAGTAAGATATCTGCTCACTCATTAACTAATGAAATAGTGATAGTGGTTCCCGTTAGGAGTTCAGAATGTGAACGAAGAGGCAAGCTAGCAACTTTTTTCTTTTGTAGAAAATAAGTTGCAATATCAAATAATTATATAAATGGAAGACCTTGTATTTTATTTTCATGTTATTATAATACCATAAAGCTAGAATTTTCATAAATTAAATTTGGAAAAAGTCAAGAAATATGCTTAAAAAAATTCATTAGGCTTGAAATTAGGATAAATGGAGAATTGTTTTTGATAAAAAATGATAAAGTAATAGCAAACCTCTGGTAAACGCTGACAATAAATGGTATACTAGTAAGGTAAATTTAGAATGAAAGTAGGAAATTTTTTATGAGTAAAATTGTTGTAGTCGGTGCTAACCATGCTGGTACAGCATGTATTAATACTATGTTGGATAATTTTGGAAATGAGAACGAAATTGTTGTATTTGACCAAAACTCTAGCATCTCTTTCCTAGGATGTGGAATGGCTCTTTGGATTGGTAATCAAATTGACGGTGCTGAAGGCTTGTTCTATTCTGATAAAGAAAAATTGGAAGCTAAAGGTGCTAAGGTTTACATGAACTCACCTGTTCTTTCAATCGACTATGATAACAAAGTAGTCACAGCCGAAGTTGAAGGAAAAGAGCACAAAGAATCATACGAGAAATTGATTTTCGCTACAGGTTCTACACCAATCTTGCCACCAATAGAAGGTGTTGAAATTCTTAAAGGAAACCGCGAATTTAAAGCAACTCTTGAAAACGTACAATTCGTGAAATTGTACCAAAACGCTGAAGAAGTGATCAATAAACTTGCTGACAAGAGCCAACACCTTGACCGTATCGCCGTTGTTGGTGGTGGTTACATTGGTGTTGAACTTGCTGAAGCCTTTGAGCGTCTTGGAAAAGAAGTTGTCCTTGTCGATATCGTTGATACTGTCTTGAACGGTTACTATGACAAAGACTTTACACAAATGATGGCGAAGAACTTGGAAGACCACAACATCCGCTTGGCTCTTGGTCAAACTGTTAAAGCAATCGAAGGTGACGGTAAAGTTGAACGCTTGATTACCGATAAAGAAACTTTTGATGTGGATATGGTTGTTCTTGCGGTTGGTTTCCGTCCTAACACAGCTCTTGCTGACGGTAAGATTGAACTCTTCCGAAATGGTGCTTTCCTTGTAGATAAGAAACAAGAAACTTCAATTCCAGGTGTATTTGCAGTTGGTGACTGTGCGACTGTCTATGATAATGCTCGTAAAGACACAAGCTACATCGCCCTTGCTTCAAACGCAGTTCGTACTGGTATCGTTGGTGCCTACAATGCTTGTGGACATGAATTGGAAGGAATCGGTGTTCAAGGTTCAAACGGTATCTCAATCTATGGTCTTCACATGGTTTCAACTGGTTTGACTCTTGAAAAAGCAAAAGCTGCAGGTTACAATGCGACTGAGACAGGATTTAACGATCTTCAAAAACCAGAATTCATGAAACACGATAACCATGAAGTAGCGATTAAGATTGTCTTTGACAAAGATAGCCGTGAAATTCTTGGTGCCCAAATGGTTTCACACGATATTTCAATCAGCATGGGAATTCACATGTTCTCACTTGCTATCCAAGAGCATGTAACAATTGATAAATTGGCATTGACAGACCTCTTCTTCTTGCCACACTTCAACAAACCATACAACTACATCACAATGGCTGCCCTTACAGCTGAAAAATAAAAATGATGAACTATCTGGTCTTAAGTTAAGGTCGGATAGTTTTTTAGGTACGACGGGTCATGGCCTACATCTGAGGAACAAGTCCTCTGTGGGCACTAGCTACCGATGAACCCAACAGCGCCCCTCAATCCTGACTATCGTGAGGTAGCGGACGAAGACGGTCTGGAGATAGACCCTGACGTTAGAGTAAAAAACGTTAGAGGAAAGAATAGCGAAATCCTGGTTCTAGGAACAGAGAGGTGCTAGGAAAGCCTATCTAGCAGATGAGATAGCCAAGAACTCTAAAGTTTAAATAGGTAGTCGTAACTTATATCTGTAAGTCATGAAAGTAATTGAATTCGGACTAAGGTTTGTGTGAAAAAGATAAATCTTCCTAGAGTCCAAAGACTCTGCGTCCGATTTCCTATTTTCACTGTAACCTTTTAACGTCCTCTGTTATAAAGGAAGAAAAATCTGGGACTGATTCCGTGAGGTTTCATGAGCGCCTAAAGCATAGTAACAAGGAATCATGAGAAGTCAGCAGAAGCCATAGTAGTGATGAAGTTTCTGTAGTAGTATTAAATGGTTCAGTTGTATTTCCCAAAAAGATGTGCCAATACAATGTATTACATAAATCGAATTTTAAATCTTAGGAAGTAGAAATTTTTAATGGTAGTAGATTTTCAAAGTGGTGAAATATGTTGAGGAATTTATTTTCTTTTCAAACATCAGATATTATTTATTTTGATAATGCAGCTACAGTTCCCAAGCCAAAAGCTGTTGTTAATAAATTAACAGAAGTTTATTCAGGAATTCCAATAAACATTAAGAGACATAATTCAAAAAATGATTTAATTTTTTCTAATGAATATGAGGCTGTTAAGAAAAAAATTAAAAATTTTCTAAGTGCCAGTAACTACAATGTGCTTTTCACTAAAAGTGCTACGGAGGCTTATAACTTACTTAGTAGGTCTATAAAATATAATAAAGGTAAATTAGGCGTGTCTGTATTAGAACACCATTCTAATTATTTACCTTGGAAAATGTTATAGTTGCTTAGTTTCAAACAAGCATGTTATAATAAAGCTATGGCATATAGTACAGATTTTAAACAGCGAGCATTAGATTACATCAAAGAGGGGGCACAGCCATGTCGAGGCAGCCAAGGTTTTTGATGTCGGCGTCAGAACTCTCTTCACGTGGGAAAAGAACTTACGTGAACAAGGACACTTAGAGAGGAAAAAGCGAGTCGTCAAAAACCGAAAGATTCCTTTAGAGGAATTGAAAGCCTTTGTAGAGGCTCATCCAGATGC
>NZ_VMLS01000027.1:0-43184 GCF_013276805.1 Streptococcus sp. 1449 | reverse complement strand
TAAGACTGACGAAGTCAGTTACCTATACCTACGGCAAGGTGACGTTGACGTGGTTTAAATTTGACTTTCGAAGAGTATTACTCTCTCTTGTCACTGCTTTCTATTCTACCATAAAGTCCAGCCTTTGAAGAACTTTTACTAGAATACAAGGCTTCTGTCTCTATTTACCATCTTAAGCATCAAAAAAGAGGGAAGCTCCCTCTTTTACAAATTCAATGCTGCTAGGGTATCCAAATACTGGTTGTTGATGACCGCCAAAATATAGGTATCTGCCTTCAAGAGGTCATCTGGTCCAAATTCAACATCCAATGGGGAATTTTCCTGCTCTCGGAAGCCCAAAATATTCAGATTATATTTGTCACGGAGGTCTAATTTACTCAGACTTTGACCTGCCCAAGACTGAGGAATTTTCATCTCCACAATAGAGACATTTTTATCCAACTGAAAGACACCAACACTATTATGGAAAAGAATGGTATGTGCTAGAGACTGCCCCATTTCATACTCTGGCGAGACAACCGAGTCAGCTCCAATCTTTTCTAGCACTTTCTTAGCAGTCTGACTTTTGACCTTAGCAATAACAGTCGGTACCCCCAAACTCTTACAGTGCATAACCGCAAGCACACTCGACTCCAGATTTCCACCTGTCGCGACGACAACGGTATCGCAGGTATCAATCCCTGCTGATCTCAATAATTCTTCATCTGTGATGTCACCAATCACTCCACGCGCCAAAACTGGCTCAAACTGATTGATGCGCTCTGCGTGGTCATCAATAGCGATAATATTCATATCCTGCTTGGCTAGGGCAGCTAGGACACTGCTCCCAAAAATTCCCAATCCTAAAATTCCAATCGTACGATCTGACATTCTCTTTCCTTTCTTAACCAATACTAATATCTGCTTTCATATAGTGAATCATATCTTTCTTTTCTGGATGGTAATCTGCCAAGCTAACAAACAAGGTCAAGGGACCAATTCGTCCCATAAACATAAGTGGCATGATAACACTGAGAGCCAATTTCCCAAGATCAGAAGTCAAATTTGCCGTTACACCAACTGTACTAAGAGCTGAAATGGTTTCAAATATGAGGTGGATAAAGGGAGGATTGCCTTTGGCTGTCATCCCTAGCAGAATCAATCCTACCAAGAAGCTCATCAAAAAGATAATAAAGACACTAAAGGATTTTTGAACCGTTCGCGGCGCAATCGTTCGTCTCGCAACATTGGCATGAGGCAAGCCCAAAAGCTCACTTCGCGCAAAGACCAAGAGGACAAAAAATGTCGTAATCTTGAGCCCCCCAGCCGTTCCCCCAGGTGCCCCACCTAGAAACATCTGTAAGATATAAATCAAAAGAGTCACAGGATGAGCCTGAGTATAATCTATCGTAGAAAAGCCTGCTGTTCGCATCGTCACTGTTTGAAAAAAGCTAACTAAAACCTTATCGGCAACAGGGAGATTGCCAATCGTTCCAGCATTGTTCCACTCAAGAAAGAGAGTAGTTGCCGTTCCAAATAACAACAAACCTAGAGTCAATAATAGTACAAGCTTCGTATGAAAGTGCAGGCGCCCTTTTTTCTTTCTTCCTACATGACCAGCCAAATCAAACCAGACCATAAAGCCAAAACCACCTGTAATAATTAAGCCTGCAATCACCAGATTGACCAGTAAATCGGTCTGAAAAGCAAATAAACTGGTGCTCCCCAAATTATCAAAACCTGCATTACAGAAGGCGGATATAGCTAGAAAAATGGAACTAAAAAGACCGCGCCCCCAGCCAAGTTGTGGAACAAAACGAAAACTGAGGAATAGAGCTCCCAAACCCTCAACTAGAAAAGTTGTGAGAAAAATAGAATGGACAAACTTTCTCAAAGATCGAGTTTCTCCATAACTAAAACTATCCTGAATAGTTGCACGGCTACGAAGACTAAGCTTTTGCTTGCTCTGGATATAGAAAACTCCAATAAAGGTCATGAGTCCTAGACCACCGATCTGAATCAAGAGCAAACAGATTATTTGACCCCAGATATTATATGTGTGAGCTACTGGAAGGGTTGAAAGACCTGTCACACAGACTGCAGAGACAGCAGTGAAAAGATGATCAAAATAAGTCGCTCGTGAGCTTTCAACTTGGACAAAGGGCAAGCTCAAAAGAAGAGAGCCTAGTAAAATGACCAAGGCAAAACTCAAAAAAATACGACGGGCTGGCGATAAACGAGATAAGCCTAGCTCTATTTTTTCCTTAGATAATTTGAATAACATGTTTCCATTGTACCATAAAACAAAAGAAATATCTCAAATAGGAATGGACAAAACATCGCGTACGCTTATCCTAAAAAAGAGGTTATCCAAACTCGTCCATTTCTAGAAACGTCTAAAAACTACCGACTTCCTATTTTATTCGGCAAAAAATAATCATCAATCAAGCTTTTAAAGTTCTCCTTCACTAAGATAAGAAACTGCCGAGAAAAGCGACTAAAGTTGCACAACACTTGCTAAACTCAGTTCTAACGCCTTCTCAAAAGCTTCCGATCCCCAGTCACGACTATCGTACTGGTCCAAGTCTGCTAAGGAATCAGCTGTGAACAACAATTCTCCCCAGAGAACCCCTCGCAGTTGGGCTACTGCCACAAGCGCAGAACACTCCATCTCCACAACAGCACAGCCCTCTTCCTTACGATAAGCCACCTTTTCAGCCGTTTCTCGGTAAAAACCGTCTGTCGTCCAGGTCAGGACTTCTTCATAGGGAATCCCTCTGACTTCCAAAACTTGCTCAATGGCAGCAATAGCCTCTGGCTGCATTTCCATATAACGAGAAGGTGCCACATAGTGGTAACTGGCTCCTTCATCTCGCAGAGCGCGAACAGGGACTAGAAAGGCATTTTCCTCTATATCGGCTAGCACACCACAGGTACCTGTGGAAATAATCTGCTCCACACCATAGCCAATCAACCAATCCATAAACTGGGCTGCTGGAGCTGAACCAACAGGAGCCTGAGCCAGACAAATCTCCTCGCCTTTGTAGTTCACGACATAGACTGGATAGGTCTTGGTGGCTGAAACGAATTCGCCGACACAGTCCGCCCCTACTTCCCTCGCATAGCGGTCAATCTCTTCACCTAAAAATGCATAGACACATTTCTTGGGCAAGTGCAAGTCCAGCCCCTCGTGATTGGGCATGATAACCGCCTGAGGATTATCATCAAACTCTAAAATGGGAATCGCATGTTTCTGAATCATAACCCACCTCCTCTAATTTTGTACTATTGTATCAAAAACTGACAAAGTGTCAAGGAGGAAGCTGATGAACTGAGGAAAAGCTAATACTAGAATAAAAACCACTTTCTACAATTGATGCTCTGATTTTCATCACATCCTGTCTATCGAGCTAAACGAATACGGGTCACGATGCCATCTGAGTCTGTGATTTCCAATTTGCTCGATGTCATCCATTTGATTGGTGCGTCAACTTCTTGTGCTCGTTGGGCAATCGTTAACAGTTCTTTTTTATGTGCGACTTCGATGACATAGTAGGCTAAACCTGGTAAGCCTTGCTTACGCGAAGCCAGACCTTTTCCTCTCCATTCGTTAACTGCTAAATGATGATGGTAATCTCCAGCCGCAATCCAACTAGCGCCAGGCACACTGAATTTATTCTCTAGCCCTAACACCTTTTGATAAAACTGGCTGGACTTTCGACTATCCTTGACGGAAAGATGAATATGCCCCATTCTTGTACCTTCTGCCAGGATAAAGGGCTCTACTCTTTCCCCCAACTCATAAATGTCCTGCGCCGCAAGAGCCTCCGTCACTCCGATAATGCGTCCATCTTCTCGAATATCCCATGTGGAAACTGGCTTATCTCGATAGAGTTCAATGCCATTTCCCTCCAAATCTTCCAAGTAAATAGCTTCACTGTAACCATGGTCTGCACCGCCGACAAGAGGAATTTGCAAATCTGTCAGGTGTTTCAAGACATCAGCCAAAGCCTTGCGTGTGGGCAAGAGAATGGCCAAATGGTAAAGACCATAATGTTCCCTCACTTCTCCGCTCTCTTGTGCTTGAATCAGCTGTACCAAGACTTTTCCACCAAGGCCTAGAATGGACTCTGTCTCAGTTTGAGATAAGATTTCTAAACCAATAACTTGCTGATAAAAGGCTGTTTGACTGGCCAAATCCTTTACATTTAAAGCTGTCTCTGCCAAATAAATGTGACTCTTATATTCATAGGTCATAAATGGTCCTCTTTTCTCGTTGTAATTATTATTATTACAACTATTATATAATTTCCATCAAGAAAGTCAAGCCAGATAACTCAAAAATAACACCATTTCAGGATAATATAAAGTAAATCATTTCATAATAAAACGCATATTATCAAACTTTTCATCACCTGACAATATGCGTTATTTTAATTTTAAAGACTTTTTGACCAGCTTTTTTATTTCACAACAAGTTCATAACGTGTCTTACTGGTGAAGGTTTGACCAGCTTTAAGAATGACTTGGCCTTTAAGGTCACTGTGAATGGCATCTGGTAAAGCTTGCGCTTCAAGAGCAATCCCATTGTGCTGTAGCATTGGCTGACCTCCTATGATGACACTTTCATCCACAAAGTTTGCTGTGTAGACCACAAAGCAAGGAGCTTCTGTCTTGAAAAGCAGGAAGCGACCTGAATTTTGGTCATAAAGGAATCCAGCATTGTCATGGCCTGCAGGAAGGGCAAATGGATGATCCAAACCTGATGCCAGCTGGATTTGCTCATCTTCTTCTGCAAAGATATCCTTCAACAAGGTACCATTGTAGACGTGTTTGACCACATCACGGTTGGCTTCTGGAGTTTTGGCAGGAACACCGTCAGGAGCGATTGAGTAAATGCCCTCTGTGTTTAGTTGGAAGACATGACGGTCAATCGTCTGCGTGAAATCACCAGACAAGTTGAAATAGCTGTGGTTGGTTGGATTGACCAGCGTATCCTGATCGGTCATTACCTTGTAGCTGATTTCATAGGCACCAGTTTCTTCCAAGTTGTAGCTAATCCAAATCTTGAGATTACCAGGAAATCCTCCTGTCCCATCTGTACGCTCTGTGTAGAGGGTCAAGCCATGGTCGCTCACTTCAACCAATTCAAACAAACTCGAATCCCAACTAGTTGAACCACTGTGGTTACAGTTGCTAGCATTGTTGACTTCAAGGTCATAGGTCTTGCCATTAAGCTCAAAGGTCGCGCCAGCAATACGACCTGCCACAGGACCTACGCTAGCTCCATGCTTGGGGCTATTACCTACATAGCTATCAAAGTCATCAAATCCCAAAATAACGTTGGCAAAATTTCCAGCCTTATCAGGTGTGACATAACGCAAGATAGTCGCACCATAAGTCATGACTTCAAGCTGGTAGCCACCGTCCGTCTCAAAACGATAGGCCAAGACATCCTTGCCCTCAACATTTCCAAACACACGCTCTGTGTATGCTTTCATTCTGTTCTCCTTTTACTATTTCTCTCAAGCAAACAAACCATAGAAAGCCTACTGACAATCTATGGTTTATCTGATAATTTACAAATCCTCTTGTCAAGAATTCATAAACACTGTCTTACTTTTGATATTCGTGGATGATAACACCTTGTACCACACGGTTTACGGTACCTGTAGGAGACGGTGTATCTGGTTTATTTTCTACCTTGAGTGAAGTCAATAGAGCAAAGAGTTGGGCATAAACGATGTAAGGGAAGACACGATAAATATCATTCAAGACACCGCCACAACCAAGGACCACTTCTTTGACATTTTCAAGACCAAAAGCTTGATCACTCAAAAGCACAACACGACGAGCAATCTGGTCACCAGCAACTTCACGAACCAAGTCTAAGTCGTACTTGCGAGTGTAGTCTGTCCTTGTACCAAAGACCAAAACAACTGTATTTTCGTTGATAAGAGATTTTGGACCGTGACGGAAGCCAACTGGGCTTTCATACATGGTCGCAACTTGACCAGCAGTTAATTCCAAAATCTTGAGCTGAGCTTCATGAGCAAGTCCAAAGAAAGGACCAGCGCCTAGATAGATGACACGGTTAAAGTCTAAATCAACGAGCTCTTTGACATCTTCTACCTTGTCTAAAACTTTACGGGCAAGACTAGATACAACTTCAAAACGTTCAGACTTAACAGCAAATTCTGTAGGATCAAAGACCAAGAGAGCTGTCAACATCATAGACGTAAAGCTAGAAGTCATGGCAAATCCAGCATCATTAGAGACAGCTGGTTGCAAGAGCAAGAGATTACGGTCATCACCGTGAGCTTGAAGAGCCAATTTACCATCTGCTGCACAAGTAATCGTCACTTGATAAAGCTCATCCACCAAGGATTTGGCCAAATCAACAGTCGCCACACTTTCAGGCGAGTTCCCACTACGAGCAAAAGACACAAGGACAGTTGCCACATCTTTTTTCAAATAGGTTGCTGGATTGGCAACGATATCTGTTGTTGCAATGGCATTGAAATTCCATTTGCGTTCGTCATAGACTTCCTTAAAATAAGGTAGCAAGGTATCTCCCACATAAGCAGAAGTCCCAGCACCTGTCAAGATAACCTTAATATAGTCATGTTTATCAGCGATTTCTTGTAGGAAGGCTGCAATTTCTTCACGTTTTGCTTGATAAAATTCAAAAGCTTCTCTCCATACATCAGGCTGTTGGTAGATTTCACGCGTAGTGATTTCTGCACCCAATTCGAGCAAGTCTTCTTTTGTATAATATAGCATTGAGTTCCTCTTTTTCTATTAAAGATGGGAATGGGAGTAAACTCCATTCCCATGTATATTCTATATAAAATGCTCTAACGATTTTCACGTTGTCACATGAATTGAATCGAGTTCCAACTAAAATCTGTAGGAAACTAGCCGCAGGCTGCTCAAAGCACTGCTTTGAGGTTGTCGGATAAGACTGACAAAGTCAGCTCAAAACACCGTTTTGAGGTTGCCGGATAAGGCTGACGAAGTCAGCTCAAAGCACTGCTTTGAGGTTGCCGGATAGGACTGACAAAGTCAGCTCAAAACACCGTTTTGAGGTTGCCGGATAAGATTGACGAAGTCAGCTCAAAACACTGCTTTGAGGTTGCCGGATAAGACTGACGAAGTCAGTAACATATACCTACGGCAAGGCGACGTTGACGTAGTTTGAAGAGATTTTCGAAGAGTATTATTCATCTTCGTCATCATCGAAGTCCGCTAACAGATCATTAACTTTCACAATGCTTTCTGCAGCACGGATCTTATAGTCCGCATCTGCGCCTGTCAGGCTCGCATTGATAAATTCAATCACCATTGGAAGATTCATCCCTGCGTAAAGTTCGATGTCACGACCTTCCATAATCAAACGACTGACCACGTTACACGGTGTTCCACCGAGAAGATCCGCAAAAACTAGGAAATCATCTAACCCTTCAATAACAGCTTCAAATTTAGCAGTAAATTCTTCTGGGCTATCTTCTGGAAGAAGAGCTACTGTGTAAATGTTGTCTTGTGGGCCCATAATCATTTCTGTGCTACCTCTAAGCTCCTCACAGAAGCGACCATGGCTCACCAAAATTAATGATTTAGTCATAAGAAATTACATTCCAAGTGCAAAGTGACCAAGGGCAGAAAGAGCTAAAGCAAGTACGATAATAATACCGATAGCTTTAGTAGAGTTCATACCTTTCTTACCAAGCAACCAGAAGATAAAGGCAGTAAAGATTGCTGGAAGCAAACGTGGGAAGATTTGGTTCAAGATGTCTTGGAAATCAATCATCTTTTCACCGATTGGCAACTTGTAAGAAATTTCAAAGTTAATCACTGTTGCTACAAGAGCACCCATCATGAAGACACCAAGTACAGATGCAGCGTCAATCAAAGCTGTCAAGGTACTTTGCATATTGTTGATAAGGTTAACCCCTTCTTTGTAAGCAAATTCCAACTGTTTCCAACGGAAGATGTCATACGCTACTGCAACTGCAATCCAAAGGAAGATCCCCCAAGGTTGGCCAGCGATAGCCATAGTTGCTGCGACTGACCCCATGATAGCAGGTACAAGTGAACCAAAGATTGTATCCCCAAGAGGAGCGAATGGTCCCATCAAACCTGTCTTGATACCGTTAACGGCGTCTTTTGAACCTACACCATCTTTTTCTTCCATGGCAAGGTCAAAACCAGCGATAATAGTATGGAAGAATGGTGAAGTATTGAAGAATTGAGTATGAACTTTCATCATTTCTTTCAATTCAGGAGTTCCATCCCCATACATTTTACGCAACTGAGGCAAGATCATGTAAAGGTAACCAGAAGCTTGCATACGTTCGTAGTTCCAACCTAATTGGAAAGTAAACAAGCTACGTTTGTTGATTTGATTAAAATCTTCTTTTGTTAGTTTGTAATTAGAATTCGTCATCTTCGATTTCCCCACTTTCTGATGGTGTAGAAGGTGCTGCTACAGCTACTTTTTGGCTATTTTTGAAGTGAAGCACTGCAAGGAAAATACCTACGATAGAGATACCAATCATAGACAATCCTTTGAAGTTGTTCACGAAACCAATTTTTTCAGCAACTTCAGCAGGAAGAGTACCTACGATACCAGCAACAGCGCCACCAAGACCTGTTACATATGAGTAAAGAACAGTCAACATAGCTGTCAAACCAAATCCCATAGCAAGGTAATGAAGGTTACGTTTAACTGGAAGGTAACGAAGCAAGATTGCAAATCCAAGACCTGGAAGCATACGTCCTGCGAGTGTCAAACCATCTGCAATCCATTGGTATTTTGTAACGAAGTCTACTACGCCTTGTACAAATTCACCACCAAAAGCAAGGGCAAAGAAGACTGGAAGGGCACGAGATAAAGCCCAAGGAATCGCACCAAGCAAGTAGTTGCGTTCAATACCTTTATAGTCAAAGCGTTCGATGGCAGCATCCACACGGTGAGCGAAGAAGGTAGTAGTCATACGACCAAGAACGTCGAAGTAAGTCAAGAGAGTTGCTACTGGTACAGCGATTGTAGTAATGGCAAGCGGTGCATCAATTCCTTGTGAAACAGAGAAGGCTGTCGCAAGAACCGCACCAGAAGTTGCGTCGATACGAGAAGCACCACCGAAGGTACCAACCCCAAGAACGAACAGTTGCAAGTTACCACCGATAAGCAAACCAGTAGTCACATCTCCCATGATTAAACCAGTAATGAAACCAGCAAATACAGGGGAACCTGCAGATGAAACGATCGTCAACTCATCACAGATTTGATAAGCTGAGTACAAAGTGAGAAGTAAAATTTGCCACCATTGTATCATAACAATGACCTCCTAAAAAATTTTTTCCTATTTTAATAAGCTCAAAAAGTCTGAAATTGGATCATTTGGAACCATTTGAGCAGTAAGTTTAACACCTTTTTCTGCCAATTTGTGGAAATCTTCCACATCCTTGTCTACTACGTTGATAGAACGTGTGATAGGGCGAGTTTCTGGTGTTTGAGACATATTCCCAACATTAAGGGTTTCAAGTGGTACACCTGCTTCTACCAAACCAAGGAAGCGGTCTGGTTTACGAGCAACGATAAAGAGACGTTGGCTATCGTATTTACCAGCAAGAATATTGGCTGCCGCTTTCTCAATTGGCAAAATACTCAATTTTACACCTGGTGGTGTCGCAAGTTTCAAACCACTCTTTTCAACATCGTTGTTGACAACTTCGTCATCTACAACCATAATACGTGAAACATTTAGTTTTCCAGCCCAAAGATTGGCTACTTGTCCGTGGATCAAACGTCCATCGATACGGCATCCTACAATTGTCATAAGTTTTCCCCCTTTATGTGTTTTAGTGTAGGTTTACGAGTTAAATGAATCTCTTCTTTATATTGGCCCTCTGTTTCAAAGATGATGATGCGGTTGGCACCTTCCTTGAGATAGCTATGAGGGATATAAAGTGAGAGGGTTGGGCCGACGTTCCAAAAACGTCCTAGATTCTGCCCATTGACAAAGGCAACTCCCTTACCAAACTCAGACAAGTCTAGGTAAGTATCTTTTGGCTCTTGGACTGTAAAGTCATAAGCGTAAAAGGCTGGTTGTCCTTGAGTCCATCCTTTTGAAAAATCAATTTTCTTAGGATTGTCTAGTGGGAGTGGATAGTGTTTCCAGTTCAGTAAGAAATGCAAATCCTTACAAACCCCTGTCCGAATTCCCTTACGTTGCGTATCTGCTAAGAACTTATGCCCATAGTTGACACGCCCCATATTTTCTATCAATATGTCAATCCTAGATAACGCTTTCTTTTCACCTTGATAAAAAATATCTTCCCCAATCTCTGTCTGATATTGGGTTTTAATCCACTGACCATCGACATACAGCTGGGCCCTATCTCGACCGTCAATGATACGAAGTCTTTCTTCTTCTGCATCCCAGTTTGTTTCTGTTCGATAGAGTAAGTAACCATAGCTTTGTCCCAGCTCCTCCATCTTTTTAGGATAGAGGCTTTCTACTGGACTTGACAAGCTATCCAAGGTTTCAAACAAGGAAACTTTTTCTACTATTGGTATAGCATCCAACTCCATACTCTCTTTGTAGAGTGGTTCCAACTGCGGATACTCTGAAAAATGTGTTGCCATCATCTTCTTGACTGCAAGATATTTAGCAGTTGGATTTCCTTCTTCATCCAGAAGGGCATCGTAATCATAAGATGTAACTTGTGGCAGGTCCAAAGTTCCTCGAGCTGAGCAACCATTCATGAAACCAAAGTTTGTACCACCGTGGAACATGTAAAGATTGATAGAGCCTTGTTCCAAAACCTCTCGAACTGCATCTGCCAATTCCTTAGGATCCCGTGTGATAATCGGTTCTTTCCAGCGATTGAACCAACCATCCCAGAACTCCATACACATGAGTGGCCATTTCTTACCATGTTCATCAAAGAATTCCTGCATCTGCGAAAAGTTGTAAGGTGCCTTAGAACCAAAGTTTCCTGTTACAAAGAGGTCCTCTTCAATTAAGGTTCCAGCTTTCAGAGTAGCTCGCCATGGACCATCTGATGTAAAGAGGGGACAGGTTACGCCACACTCTTCCATCAACTGTCGAACAGCTCTTAGGTAAGCCTTATCTTCTCCGTAAGAACCATACTCATTTTCAACCTGCATCATGAGGATATTGCCACCATTGTCCAACAGATGTGGAACCAGTCGTGGCAAGAGCTGGTCATAATAGCGACCGACAGCCTCAATATAGGCTGGATCTGAGGAACGAATCCTCATATCCTTGGTTAAAAGCCAAGCCGGTAAGCCACCGAATTCCCACTCCGCACAGATAAAGGGAGAGGGCCGTACAATAGCGTAGAGACCCAAGTCTTGCGCTGTCTGTAGAAATCGCTCCAAATCCAGAGCCCCTTCAAAGTGAAACTCGCCCTCACGAGGCTCGTGTAAATTCCAAGCCACATAAGTCTCTACCGTATTAAAACCAAGAGCCTTCAAGTTATAGAGCGAATGATACCAATCCTCTGGAGGAACCCTAAAATAATGAATGGCGCCAGATAAAATCTTGAACGGTTTCCCATCTAAATAGAAATCGTCTCGTATCTCAAATCGTGTCATAAAACTACCTTCTGACTGCGAAAGTTTGCACTTTCATTTGTTGTTATAGTCATTATAAACCAATCTGTTTGAATTGTCAATAGAAATTGTAGGGATATTTACTGCAATTTTACTATTATACACACGTTCAATTAATTTCAAACATTTTCAGACCCATTTCAAACGCTCTTTAAATTCGGAATAGAGAACCTAAAATAATTTTGCACAAAATACATTTATAAAATACGTACAATGCCTATGTAACTTAATTTTTTAATCTGTTATCTAATTTTTTATTCAAAAGACTACTATTTTTTTCGCTTTTATGGTAAAATTTTCTATGGAGAAGGAAAATAGAGGTAAAAATATGGCAATTCCCAAATATCAATACATAAAAGACGAATTAAAAAATAAAATCATCTCTGGGCAGTTTAGCAGTGGAGATAAATTTTACACTGAAGCAGAGCTCATTTCAATGTACGATGTCAGCTCTATCACAGTTGTCCGCGCCTTAAACGACCTTGCTAAAGATGGCTATATTGTCCGCCAACAAGGAAAAGGAACCTTCGTTTCACGTGCACGCAAACACAAGCTTGTAGAGTTTTCAGATATTGAACTCTTTAATGCTAAAGATGATAAGGTAACTGTTCTTTCAATTGAACGCGGAAACAAGCTCGTTTACTTGGAAAAATTGGGTCTACGTGGCGATCAATTCTACTACAAGATTGAACGTATCCGCGAATCAAACGGTGTCGTTTATATCTACCATACATCCTACATCCCAGAACAATATATCAACGCAAATTATCCAAACCTTGAATACTATAGTTCTATCTATAATCGTTTCAAGTTAGACTACCACATTCACATGAATGATGAACACTTTGAAGAAATCAACGAAATAGTCTTTCCAACTCCAGAACATGCGGCTTCAGTCCTCGGAGTCGATGAACAATTCCCTACTGTCCTACAAACTAAAATCACCAAACTCGAATCAACTGGCCAAGTTTTAGAATACAGTGAAACTTACAAACGATCTGATTACTACAAGATTAAATTCATCTCATGTGACCGTGATCACTAAGAAGAAAGCCTGAGCTAATCGCTTGGGCTTTTTCTATGCTTATTATACCACACCAAAAAGGTAGCGCTTACCTATTTTTGGAAAATTCTATAATTTGTGGAATATTTTATAGAAATAGAACCAAAAATTATACTAGATATATATACATATTTTTTCTGACCAATCTGAAATCTTAAGTTTAAATTTTATATTTTTTTATACTTATTATAGTTTTTTGTCATCTCCTCTTGACTCTCGTTAATATAAGAAATAAAATAAAGGCGTTGATTTATATAATCGCTATCAATATAACAATGCAATCAGGAGGTTTTGCAATGAAACATGAAAAACAACAGCGTTTTTCTATTCGTAAATACGCTGTAGGAGCAGCTTCTGTTCTAATTGGATTTGCCTTCCAAGCACAGACTGTTGCAGCCGATGGAGTTACTCCTACTACTACAGAAAACCAACCGACCATCCATACGGTTTCTGATTCCCCTCAACCATCCGAAAATCGGACTGAGGAAACACCTAAAGCAGAGCTTCAACCAGAAACTCCAAAAACTGTAGAAACAGAAACTCCAGCTACTGATAAGGTAGCTAGTCTTCCAAAAACAGAAGAAAAACCACAAGAGGAAGTTAGTTCAATTCCTAGTGATAAAGCAGAAGTGGTAACTCCAACTTCTGCTGAAAAAGAAACTGCTAATAAAAAGGCAGAAGAAGCTAGCCCTAAAAAGGAAGAGCAGAAAGAGGCTAATTCTAAAGAGTCGGATACAGACAAGACTGATAAGTCAGAAGCTGACAAGGAAAAATCAGCTAAAAAAGATGAAACGAAAGCTGAGGCTGACAAACCAGCAACAGAGGCAGGAAAGGAACGTGCTACAACTGAAAATGAAAAATTAGCTAAACGAAAAATCGTTTCAATTGATGCCGGACGTAAATATTTCTCACCTGAGCAACTCAAAGAAATTATCGACAAAGCTAAAGAATATGGTTACACAGATCTTCATCTCTTGGTAGGTAACGATGGCCTCCGTTTCATGTTGGATGATATGTCTATGAAAGTGGGCGATAAAACCTACTCTAATGATGATGTCAAACGCGCCATTGAAAATGGAACAAATGCCTATTACGATGATCCAAATGGTAACCATCTCACTGAAAGTCAGATGACAGATTTGATTAATTATGCCAAAGATAAAGGAATTGGAGTAATTCCAACTGTCAATAGTCCTGGACATATGGATGCTATGCTCCATGCTATGAAAGAACTTGGCATTGAGAATCCTAACTTTGATTATTTTGGTAAAAAATCGGAACGAACTGTTGACTTAAATAATAAACAAGCAGTCGATTTCACAAAAACTCTGATTGACAAATACGCTAACTACTTCTCTAACAAATCTGAAATTTTCAATATTGGACTAGATGAATATGCTAATGATGCGACAGATGCTAAAGGTTGGAGTGTGCTTCAAGCTGATAAATATTATCCAAATGAAGGTTACCCTGAAAAAGGATATGAAAAATTCATCTCTTACGCTAATGATCTCGCTCGTATTGTAAAATCTCACGGTCTCAAACCAATGGCCTTTAACGACGGTATCTACTACAATGGAGACACAAGCTTTGGTAGTTTTGACAAAGACATCATCGTTTCTATGTGGACTGGTGGTTGGGGGGGCTACGACGTTGCTTCTTCTAAACTACTAGCTGAAAAAGGGCACCAAATCCTTAATACCAATGATGCTTGGTACTACGTTCTTGGACGAAACGCTGATGACCAAGGTTGGTACAATCTCGATCAGGGGCTCAATGGTATTAAAAACACACCAATCACTTCTGTACCAAAAACAGAAGGAGCTGATGTCCCAATCATCGGTGGTATGGTAGCTGCTTGGGCCGATACCCCATCTGCACGTTATTCTCCATCTCGCCTCTTCAAACTCATGCGTCATTTTGCAAATGCCAACGCTGAATACTTCGCAGCCAACTATCAACCTGCAGAAAAAGCACTAGAAACTATTCCAAAAGACTTTAACCGCTATACTGCTGAAAGTTTTGCTGCTGTCAAAGAAGCTGAAAAAGCCATCCGTTCACTCGATAGCAACCTCAGTCGTGCTCAACAAGATACCATTAACCAAGCAATTGTTAACCTTCAAGAAGCTATTAAAAACTTAGTCTTTACACCAGAAGCTCAAAAAGAAGAAGATGCTAAACGCGAACTTGAAAAACTGAATAAGAATAAAGTCATTTCCATCGATGCAGGTCGTAAATACTTCTCTTTAGATCAACTCAAACGCATCGTAGACAAGGCCAGCGAGCTCGGCTATTCTGATGCCCATCTCCTTCTAGGAAATGATGGCCTTCGTTTCCTACTCGATGATATGACCATTACTGCCAACGGAAAAACCTACGCTAGTGATGACGTTAAAAAAGCCATTATCGAAGGAACGAAAGCTTACTACGACGATCCAAACGGTACTGCGCTGACACAAACAGAAGTGACAGAGCTTGTTCAATACGCTAAGGAAAAAGGTATTGGTCTAATCCCCGCTATCAATAGTCCAGGACATATGGATGCTATGCTCGTTGCCATGGAAAAACTTGGCATCACGAATCCTCAAGCCAACTTTGATAAGGTCTCAAAAACAACCATGGACCTTGAAAATCAAGAAGCAGTTGGATTTACCAAAGCCCTTATCGGTAAGTATATGGATTACTTTGCTGATAAATCAAAGATATTCAACTATGGTACAGATGAATATGCCAATGATGCGACCAACGCCCAAGGTTGGTATTACCTCAAATGGTATGGACTCTATAACAAGTTCGCAGATTATTCTAACAGCCTAGCTGCTATGGCTAAGGAAAGAGGGCTACAACCAATGGCCTTCAACGATGGCTTCTACTATGAAGACAAGGATGATGCTGAATTCGATAAAGATGTCTTGATTTCTTACTGGTCTAAAGGCTGGTGGGGCTACAACCTTGCATCACCTCAGTATCTAGCAAACAAAGGTTATAAGTTCTTGAATACCAACGGTGACTGGTACTATGTTTTAGGAAATCACAAACAAGATGAAGCTTATCCTCTTTCAAAGGCAATTGAAAATTCTGGAAAAGTTCCATTCAATCAACTAGCTTCTACCAAATATCCTGAAGTTGACCTTCCAACAGTTGGTAGTATGTTAGCTATATGGGCAGATAAACCAAGCGCTGAGTACAAGGAAGAGGAAATCTTTGAACTCATGACTGCCTTTGCAGACCACAACAAAGACTACTTCCGTGCTAATTATAATGCTCTCCGCGAAGAATTGGCTAAGATTCCTACAAACTTAGACGGATACAGCACAGAGAGCCTAGCTGCACTCAAGGCAGCAAAAGATGGACTGAACCTTAACCTCAACCGCAGCAAACAAGCTGAATTAGACGCACTAGTAGGTAAGCTCAAGGCTGCTCTTCAAGGCCTCAAACCAGCTGCAACTCATTCAGGAAGCCTAGATGAAAATGAAGTGGCTGCCAATGTTGAAACCAGACCAGAACTCATCACAAGAACTGAAGAAATTCCATTTGAAGTTATCAAGAAAGAAAATCCTAACCTCCCAGCTGGTCAGGAAAATATTATCACAGCAGGAGTCAAAGGTGAACGAACTCATTACATCTCTGTACTCACTGAAAATGGAAAAACAACAGAAACAGTCCTTGATAGCCAGGTAACCAAAGAAGTTATAAACCAAGTGGTTGAAGTTGGCGCTCCTGTAACTCACAAGGGTGATGAAAGTGGTCTTGCACCAACTACTGAGGTAAAACCTAGACTGGATATCCAAGAAGAAGAAATTCCATTTACCACAGTGACTCGTGAAAATCCACTCTTACTCAAAGGAAAAACACAAGTCATTACTAAGGGTGTCAATGGACATCGTAGCAACTTCTACTCTGTGAGCACTTCTGCCGATGGTAAGGAAGTGAAAACACTCGTAAATAGTGTCGTAGCACAGGAAGCCGTTACTCAAATAGTCGAAGTCGGAACTATGGTAACACATGTAGGCGATGAAAACGGACAAGCCGCTATTGCTGAAGAAAAACCAAAACTAGAAATCCTAAGCCAACCAGCTCCATCAACTGCTCCTGCTGAGGAAAGCAAAGCTCTTCCTCAAGATCCAGCTCCTGTGGTAATAGAGAAAAAACTTCCTGAAACAGGAACTCACGATTCTGCAGGACTAGTAGTCGCAGGACTCATGGCCACACTAGCAGCCTATGGACTCACTAAAAGAAAAGAAGACTAAGTCTTTTCGATAAAAAATAAACAGCGAGATTGAAGCTCGCTGTTTATTTTTTAATTAATCACCTAGTCCTAGACGTTCAAAAATATCATCCACTCGTTTGGTGTAATAAACTGGGTTGAAAATTTCGTCGATTTCTTCTTGAGTGAGGCGTGATGTCACTTCTGGATCTGCTTCAAGAAGTGGTTTAAAGTCTACTTGGTTGTCCCAAGAGTAGGCTGTTTTTGGTTGCACCAAGTCATAGGCTTGCTCACGGGTCATGCCTTTTTCAATCAATGTCAACATAGCCCGTTGGCTAAAGATAAGACCAAAAGTCGAGTTCATGTTTCGGATCATATTTTCTGGGAAGACTGTCAAGTTCTTGACGATATTTCCAAAACGGTTGAGCATGTAGTCAATCAAAATGGTCGTATCTGGTGTGATGATACGCTCAGCTGATGAGTGAGAAATATCGCGTTCGTGCCAGAGAGCGACGTTTTCATAAGCCGTAATCATGTGACCACGAATGACACGCGCCAGACCAGTCATGTTTTCAGAACCGATTGGGTTGCGTTTGTGAGGCATTGCAGATGAACCTTTTTGCCCTTTAGCAAAGAATTCTTCCACTTCGCGTTGTTCAGATTTTTGCAAACCACGAATCTCAGTCGCCATACGTTCGATTGAAGTCGCAATGCTGGCAAGAACTGCAAAGTACTCAGCGTGAAGGTCACGAGGAAGGACTTGTGTAGAGATTTCTTGGGCACGGATGCCAAGTTTATCGCAGACATACTCCTCTACAAATGGTGGGATATTGGCAAAGTTCCCAACCGCACCAGAAATCTTACCAGCTTCTACACCAGCAGCCGCATGCTCGAAGCGCTCGATATTGCGTTTCATTTCGCTGTACCAAGTTGCTAATTTAAGACCAAAAGTTGTCGGCTCAGCGTGCACACCATGAGTACGCCCCATCATGATGGTGAACTTGTGCTCCTTGGCCTTGTCAGCGATGATATTAGTGAAGTTTTCAAGGTCACGACGGATGATGTCGTTGGCCTGCTTGTAGAGGTAACCATAAGCAGTATCCACCACGTCAGTAGAAGTTAACCCATAGTGAACCCACTTGCGCTCTTCACCAAGAGTCTCAGAAACCGCACGCGTGAAAGCCACCACATCGTGGCGCGTCTCCTGCTCAATTTCCAAAATACGGTCGATGTCAAAGTCCGCCTTCTTGCGAATCAAAGCCACATCTTCCTTAGGGATTTCCCCCAACTCAGCCCATGCCTCGTCAGAGAGGATTTCCACCTCAAGCCAAGCACGGTATTTATTTTCTTCACTCCAAATATTCGCCATCTCAGGGCGAGAGTAACGGTTGATCATGTTGTTCATTTTTCCTTTCTTCTTAAGCTGTTGGGAATAAGCTATCTAGGTAAACCAAGATTTCTACTCAAACTCCTCTTTTCCAATAAACACAGACGGGTAATGATCTAGTGTATTCAAATCCGTATCCAGCGGTACATCATAGATAGCTAAATAATTTTCGGGGTATTGTGCAGCTAGTTCTTCATATTTAGCTTGTACCTTATCTTGGTCAGCACTGGCATACAACACTTCAACAACTGCTCCAGTCTTATCCTTTTCAATAAATGTATTAACGATAATTTGTATCATAGACTTGTCCTAAAAATCAATCCCTTCCCCAAGCTCATCCACACTATCCGGTACATCACTAAACAAGGTCACATGTCCCATCTTGCGGTTGTGCTTCGCTTCTATTTTACCATACATGTGGAGGTGGGCGCTTGAATTTTCTGTCACATATTGCTCAGCAGCCTCGACATGCTGACCGAGGACATTAAGCATAACGGCTGGCGCATGGAGTTTGATGGCTGGCAATGGTGCTCCGAGAACACCGAGAATATGGGTGTCAAACTGAGAGAAATCACAGGCTTCAATAGAGTAATGGCCTGAGTTGTGTGGTCGTGGAGCAATCTCATTGACAATGATGTCATCAGCTGTCGCAAACATTTCCACACAGAGAGTTCCAGACAAGTTGAGTTGTTCTGCGATTCGCACTGCCATAGCTTTAGCCTTGTCTGCTAGACTTTCAGAAATGCGGGCTGGTACGATGGTCTTAGACAGGATATTGTTGCGGTGGATATTTTCCTGAACTGGGAAAAACGTCACCTCCTTGCCATTTCCTGACACGATGACAGAAATCTCAAGGTCAAAGTTGATAAATTCTTCCAAGACGCAGTCTGCTGAGTCTGCTAGCGCATAGGCTGCTTCCAAGTCTGCTTCTGAACGAATAACCTTTTGTCCATGACCATCGTAGCCACCAGTCGCAGTCTTGAGGACATAGTTTTTCGACAAGTCGATATCTGCCAAGTCTAGGCTAGAAGTCACGACCTTGTAGGGTGCCACAGTGACTTGAGCCTTGTTTGACAAAAAGTCCTTTTCAAAAATACGATTTTGCGAAATGCGGAGCAGATCTGTTCCTTGAGGGAGTTGTCCATCCTTGATAACGGCATCCAAACCGTCAGCGTCGACATTTTCAAACTCGTAAGTGAGGACATCGCAACGGTCTGCCAACTGACGGAGGGCGTCCACATCGTTATAAGGTGCCACAATGATTTCCGCCACGCGAGAAGCCGGGCAATCCGCCGCAGGATCCAGCGCGATAACCTTGTGCCCCATGTAGATAGCAGAAATGGCCATCATCTGACCCAGTTGACCGCCACCGATAATTCCGATTGTTTTAGATGAGCTCATTTGACGACTCCTCTGCGATTTTTCCTTGTTCTTCAGCAAAGTTGGCAAGTGCATCCGCAATGGACTTATCTTCTACAGAGAGGAGACGGAGGGCAAAGAGAGCTGCGTTAGTCGCTCCAGCTTCACCGATAGCCATGGTCGCAACAGGCACCCCACCCGGCATCTGAACGATAGAATAGAGTGAATCCACTCCACTAAGAGCACGAGACTTGACTGGCACACCAATGACTGGAAGGGTTGTTTTGGCAGCTACCATTCCTGGCAAGTGGGCTGCGCCACCTGCACCTGCGATAATGACCTTGATGCCACGGCTACGAGCTTCTTCGGCATGTCTGAACATGAGGTCTGGTGTGCGGTGGGCAGAGACAACCTTCTTCTCGTAGGCTACACCGAAGCGGTCTAGGACTTCTGCTGTTTTTTGCATGGTTGCCCAGTCGGATTTTGAGCCCATGATGATGGAAATAATTGGTTTAGTCATAATTTTTCCTTTTTTCTTCTTTTTTGATAATGGTCTTAGGTGGTGGGGACGGAAGCAAACCTTCGGTTTCATTCCTAAACTTTGAGCCTAAGGTCTCAAAGTTTCCCCCTGACCAGAACATTCACTGTTCTGGTCTTTTCACCACGACGACCATTATCGTGTTTGGCGACTACGGCGCGTTATTCTTATATCTTTACTTAATTGCCTTGCTTCCGATATCTGTTCGGTAGAAGAGTCCTTCTATTTTTTGTTGGGATAGTTCTTGGTAGATGCTGGCTTGGGCTTCTTTGACGGTGGCTGCTGTGGTAACGAGCATATAAACTCGTCCGCCGTTTGAGATCAGTGCTCTGCTATTTTCCGCAAACTTAGCCCCTGCATAGTAGGTGATGACATCGCCTTCTGTCTTGGCTGGCAACTCAACGCCCCTTTCATAGTCTAGCGGGCAGCCCTTGGATGCGACAACCACACCCAGAGTCACACCCTTGTCCGTCCACATGATATTTGGCTCCTTGCTATCCAGGATATCTGTGATATTTTGAGCAAAGTCAGAGGTCAAGCGAGGCAAGATAATCTGAGTTTCTGGATCTCCGAACCGAGCGTTGAACTCAATGACTTTGGGTCCATCAGCTGTCAGGATAAGCCCTGCGTAAAGAACTCCCAGATAAGGGCGACCTTCTTTAATCATCCCTTCTAGAACTGGCTTGACAATGGTGTCAACCGCTGTATCAACTACACTCTGTGGTAAGTGTGGAACTGGCGCATAGGCACCCATACCACCCGTGTTAGGCCCTTTGTCGCCATCGTAGGCACGTTTGTGGTCCTGAGCCGTTGGCATGATGTAGAACTTATCACCATTGACAAAGGCAAAGAGTGAAAATTCCTCTCCTTCAAGGAATTCCTCAATAACCACGCGCGCACCTGAGTCACCAAATTTATTGTCCAAAAGCATCTCATGAGCGGCTTCGACCGCTTGCTCAACCGTCTCAGCAACGACGACACCCTTCCCAAGCGCCAAGCCATCCGCCTTGACTACGATAGGCGCACCCTGCTTTTCGATATAGGCCTTTGCTTCCTCGAAATCTGAAAATGTGCCATAGGCTGCTGTCGAAACACCATATTTGACCATGATTTCCTTAGCAAAATCCTTGGACCACTCCAGCTCCGCTGCCAATCTTGTCGGACCAAAGGCTTTGAGACCAGCTGCATGGAAATCATCCACGATACCAGCCGCAAGGGCGTCATCTGGACCGATAAAGGTCCAAGCAATATCGTTGGCCTTTGCGAAGTCAATCAATTTAGAATGTTCGGAAATAGAGATATTTACCAATTCCAGACCATCCAGAGTCATACCGTCATTCCCAGGAGCTACAAATACTTTTTCAACGTCTTTTGACTCAAGCAACTTCTTAGCAATCGCATGTTCACGACCACCCGAACCGACAACTAACAGCTTCATCCCTCAACCTCTTTTGCGAATTATTTAATAATATTATACCACAAACGTTCGTTTTAATCTTGTTTCAATCCGCATTTTTACGCAAAAAAGGAAAGAAACTGTTTTCTTCCCTTTAACGTTCTTAATGTCTAAAATGTCTCACACCTGTAAAGACCATTGTCAAGCCATATTTGTCAGCAGCTTCGATAGACTCTTGGTCACGGACGGATCCACCCGGCTGGATGATAGCCCTGATCCCTGCTTTGGCGATTTCTTCCACATTATCCGCAAATGGGAAGAAGGCATCCGAAGCAAGAACAGCGCCGTCAAGACGGTCTTTAGCTTGCTCAATAGCGATGCGAACAGAAGCCACACGGTTAGTTTGACCCGGACCGACACCAAGTGTCATGTGGTCATTGGTTACGATGATACCGTTTGATTTGACGTACTTGATAGCTTTCCAAGCAAACTCAAGAGCAGTCGCTTCTGTCTCAGTTGGCTGGCGTTTGGTCACCACTTGCCAGTCAGCTGGGCTTTCTTTGACCACGTCTTGGTTTTGTACCAGAAGTCCACCGACAACACCTGTGTATTCTGCTTCCACTTCGCTAGCCTCTTGAGCATCAAATGGCAAGGCAAGGATACGCAAGTTTTTCTTTTTATTGGTCAAAATAGCTAGCGCTTCATCCGTATAACTTGGTGCGATGATGATTTCAAGGAAAACACCATGCATCTTCTCAGCTGTCGCAACATCCAACTCACGGTTGAGAACGACGATTCCACCGAAAATTGAGACTGGGTCAGACTCATAAGCATAGTCCCAAGCAGTCTCGATGTCGTCAGCTTGACCAATTCCACATGGATTCATATGTTTGAGAGCCACAACGGTTGGACGATCTTTGAAATCACGAATGATACGAATGGCAGCATCCGCATCACGGATATTGTTGAATGACAATTCTTTCCCGTTAAGCTGTTTAGCAGATGCAATCGAGTAGTCAGTCGGCAAGGCTTTTTGGTAGAAATCTGCATCCTGTTGAGGATTTTCCCCATAGCGCATGGCCTGCTTGAGGTCATAAGTCAAGGTCAGCTTTTCAGGTTTGCTTTCACCCACTTGAGTTGTGAAATACTCTGCAATCAAGGCATCATAAGCCGCTGTGTGACGGAAAACCTTGGCTGCCAAACGTTGGCGAGTTTCGTAAGTGGTTTCGCCGTTAACTGACAACTCGTCCAAAACCACTGTATAGTCAGCAGGGTCTACCACAACCGTCACACTGGCATGATTTTTTGCTGCTGAACGAAGCATAGATGGCCCACCGATGTCAATGTTTTCAACTGCATCAGCGTAAGTCACATCCGGTTTGAGGATTGTTTCCTTGAATGGATAAAGGTTGACCACAACAAGGTCGATGAACTCAATCTGATTGTCCTTAGCTGCTTCCAAGTGACTATCCAAGTCACGACGAGCCAAAAGTCCCCCGTGGATATTTGGGTGAAGGGTCTTGACACGACCATCCATCATTTCTGGGAACCCAGTCACATCATCAATCGCAATGGTATCTACCCCAGCATTATTAAGGGCAACCTTGGTCCCACCTGTTGAGATGATGTCCCAACCGAGTTTTTTAAGTTCTTGGGCAAATTCAACAATACCCACTTTGTCTGAGACGCTGATTAAGGCTTTTTTCGTCATTCTATTCCTCTTTCTTTAAGTCCAAGCGCATAGCGACTTCGTTATTTTCTTCTATAAATCCTGTTTCCTGAAAACCCAAACTAGTCAACAGGTGCTTCATTTTTTCATTTCCAACCACATAATCTGCAACAATATGACTGCAGACTCTATCCATCTGAGCCTCTTTGATTAGAACTTCCAAGGCTTTTCTACCATAACCTCTTCCTTGGTACTGCTGACCAATCATTATCCGCCAGATAAAGTATTCCGCTTCATCCTTGTCTATTTCCAGCAGGAGAAAGCCAACCACTTGCTTATCCCAATAGATTGCCCTCGGAAACACATCTTCATTTTCCCGGTAGAGCCATGCGTCAGCTAAAGAGCGTACATTTGGAGCCACAAAACGTGCTCGTTCATCAGCTTCAGATATTTTCAAATCCAGCACTGCCTGAAAACTGCTCTCATCTACTAATTTCATCTCAATCATTTTTTCTCCTTTTGAATAAATAGGGTTTTGAGGTGATTAAAGACTAATCTAACTCATATAAAAGGTAGTTATCAAAATTTATGATTCCTTTGAGGTAATCTCGGTCTGCTTTAGACAACTCAAATTCTGGAAAAGTCGCAATTAAACTGGACAAATAAAAATAATTCGGGTGCCTACGATAAGAAAAACCTGCTTGACCGAATTTCCCTTGACAAAAATCATAGGCAAGTTTCAATTCTTGACTTGTGACACCGTCTAAAATTTTATCTAACTCTGAAAGCTGACTTTTATCAGTATTTTCTATCATAGCTTTCACTGTATTTACTAAAACAAAAAGAAAATCATTAGTATTATCCAGTAGGATTGGTCTGTTAGATAACTTATTCTTTAACTCCATATAGTATTGGTCCATAATCATTTCTTCCTCTCCACTCCCAAACTATCCAACAATTCTGGATACAGTTTGTACTCTGTTTCGTGTATGCGAGTCTCGAAAGTATCTAGGGTATCCCCTTCAAGCCGTGGCACACGCACTTGTTTGATAACCTTTCCTGTATCCACACCTGAATCCACCCAATGAATGGTCACGCCGCTCTCAGCAACGCCAGCATTCCAAGCATCCTCAATCCCATGAGCTCCTGGAAATTCTGGCAGGTAGGCTGGATGAATGTTGACAATCCTGCCTTCATAAGCCGCCAATAAGGTTGGCCCAACGATTTTCATGTAGCCTGCTAGACAAACCAAGTCAATCTGGTGTTCTTCCAAGAGTTCGACAAGGGCCGCTTCGTAGTCTGCCTTGCTCTCAAACTCCTTGAGTTCAAAATCATAGGACAGAACGCCGAGCTTGTCTGCACGTTCGAGCACATAGGCGTCACGATGGTCTGAAAAGACAAACTCTACTGGAAATTGTTCCGCTATCACCTGAAAATTTGAGCCATTACCAGAGGCAAAAACCGCTATTTTTTTCATTTGATGATGACACTTTCGTTTTCTTTCTTGACGATGTGACCAATTTCATAGACTGGTTCATCCAGCAATTCCTTGACACGACCTACATTTTCAGGGCTGACTGCTAGCATAAGTCCCACACCCATATTGAAGATTTCAAACATTTCTTCATGTTTGATTTTACCATATTTTTCAAGAGCTTTGAAAATAGGAAGCACTGGAACTTTGCTTTCATCAATCTCAGCAGCTAGGTCATCTGCAAACATACGAGAGACATTTTCGATAAAGCCACCACCAGTGATGTGGGCAATGCCATTGACCAAGCCTTCCTTGATGAGTGGTAAGACAGCCTTGACATAGATACGAGTCGGTTCAAGAAGAACTTCCTTGAGTTGCTTGCCTTCCAATTCTGGCAAGATTTCCTCACCTGTGTAATCCGCAAAGACACGACGAACAAGAGAGTAACCATTGGAGTGAATCCCACTTGAAGCAAGTCCGAGAAGAATATCTCCTTCTGCCACCTTTGAACCGTCAATGATTTGAGATTTTTCAGCCACACCGACCGCAAAACCAGCCAAGTCATAGTCATCTTCGCCGTACATGCCAGGCATTTCAGCCGTTTCTCCACCAATGAGGGCAGCGCCTGCCTGCACACAACCTTCTGCCACACCAGCGACAACTTGTTCTAGCTTAGCTGGTTCATTCTTCCCTGTCGCTACGTAGTCAAGGAAATAGAGGGGTTCCGCACCCGCAGCGATGATATCATTGACACACATGGCCACACAGTCCTGACCGATAGTATCGTGCTTGTCGTATTTGATAGCCAACATGAGTTTGGTTCCGACACCATCAGTTCCTGAAATCAAGACAGGTTCTTTGACACCTGTTTTTGAAAGGTCAAACATACCACCAAAGCCTCCCAGAGCTCCCATGACACCTGCACGCTCCGTACGAGCCACGTGCTTTTTAATCCGTTCAACAACTTCATAACCCGCTTCAACATCCACACCAGATTGAGCGTACGCATTTTTATTTGCCATTTTATTTTTCCTTTTCTTTTTTGGGAAAGACTGCGACGTATTTTTAGATAAACAATTATTTTATCTAAAAATACTAGTCAGGTCTCTAGCTTTGGTCCCATAGGAGAAAGCGTCTACTGACAAATGCTTTAACTTTTAGTCAGTAGTGAGACGTGAAGCATAAGCATTCTTATTTGTCATTTTTATATTCCTTTTCTTTAATGGAGAATCTGTCATCTATTTGTAAAAACTGGTCTTTTCTTCCAAACTTCGACGATAGTCTTCTTCATAGTCGTAGAGAGGCGTTGGGTAATCACCGTCAAAGTAAGCGACACAGAGACCGCCATTTGGCGCATCCGTTTCAATACCAATTGAATCAATCAACCCTTCAACAGAAAGATAAGTCAGACTGTCCGCACCAATGATTTGGCGAGTTTCTTCAACAGTATGATTGGCCGCAATTAGCTCCTGACGGGTCTGGATATCAATCCCGTAGAAGCATGGATAAGCAAGCGCTGGACTACCAATGGCAACGTGAACCTCAGTCGCACCAGCTTCTTTCAAGAGCTGAACGATACGACGAGAGGTTGTTCCACGTACAATAGAGTCATCAATCATAACCACACGCTTGCCTTTGACAACACCAGAAACAGCAGATAGTTTCATCCGCACCCCTTGCTCCCGCAATTCTTGAGTCGGTTGGATAAAGGTCCGTTGGGTGTATTGGTTCTTGATAAGTCCCATTTCATTTGGCAAGCCTGATTCTTCCGCAAATCCCATAGCCGCGCTGAGGGAAGAATTGGGTACACCGACCACGATATCCGCCTCATGCTTGAATTCACGCGCCAATTGGGCACCCATACGTTTACGTGCCGTATGAACATTGACACCATGAATGTTAGAATCAGGGCGGGCAAAATAGATATACTCCATAGAACAGATTGCTAACTGAGTATCATCTGTATAGCTATCATACTGGATGCCCTTGTCATCAATGATCACAATCTCACCTGGCCTCAAATCACGAATCCATTCAGCACCAATAACCTCAAAAGCACAGGTTTCAGAGGAAACAACCACCGCTCCGTTAGCCATTTTCCCGATAGAAAGCGGACGGAAACCATTGGGGTCAAGAGCCGCAATCAACTTGTCCTCAAACAGCAAGATATAGGCAAAACCACCTTTGACAAGGCTGAGCGCTTCCTTGATTTTGCCCATCAGGCTAGGATTATGACTGCGACGAATGAGGTGAGCCAAGATTTCAGAGTCCGAAGTCGCACTGAAAATCGCGCCTCTTTGTTCCAGTTCTTTCTTGAGAGAGGCTGCATTGGTCAGATTTCCATTATGAGCCAACCCAAACTGCATATCGTGAAAACGGAAGAGGAAGGGCTGGATATTATCTACAGAAGCTTCGCCAGCAGTCGCGTAACGCACATGCCCAATCGCACCAGTTCCCGTCAATTTATCCAAATTAGCAGGATTTCTGAAGACTTCTGATAAAAGTCCCATGTCACGATGGCGCTTCAATTGCCCCTGATCATTGGAGAGGATTCCTGCCCCCTCTTGACCACGGTGCTGAAGACTATGGAGACCAAAATAGGTCAACTTAGCAGCATCTGGATGTCCCCAAATACCGAAAACACCACATTCTTCATTAAGAGATTTTACTTCGTATGTCATTTTTTATACCTAATTTTCATTTGTAATCATCAAGAGCTAGATTTACATGACTTTTACATTACTGATACCATCTATTAGAAAATCTGTAAGTCTTATTTTCCAGTGAAATGTTTAACCGCTGATGCGAACAGGTGTTGGTCTTTATTGCCTGGGATATTTTGGAAAAGACCATCCTCATAACGTTCTGAGTGGCCCATCTTACCGATGATTTGACCATTCTTGCTGGTAATTCCTTCGATGGCATGGACAGAACCATTCGGATTGTACTTAGAATCCATACTTGGTTTACCGTTAAAGTCAACGTATTGGCTGAAAATTTGTCCATTGTCACGGAGCTCTGCAAATTCCTCAGCCGTCACGACAAACTTCCCTTCACCGTGCGAAACAGGAATAGCGTGGATATCGCCCACTTGCACACCAGCCAACCATGTCGAGTTGCTATTGGCAATACGAGTTTCCACCATCTTGGCCACGTGTTGGTTGGCATCATTGTAGAAGAGGGTTGGACTAGTACTGTTAGCATCTTCAAAGTTTCCGTATGGTAGGAGACCCGATTTGACTAAGGCTTGGAATCCATTACAAATACCGATAATCAAGCCACCACGGGCGATAAAGCTATCAATAGCCACACGCACTTTTTCATTAAGCAGGATATTGACGATAAACTTAGCTGAACCATCTGGTTCATCCGCAGCCGAGAATCCACCGGCAAAGAAGAGAATGTTAGCCTTACCGATGTTGTCAACCATGGTTTCAACTGACTTGACAATGGCTTCTTCATTGAGTGTCACGAATGGCACCAAGTTAACCTCTGCGCCTTCTTTTTCAAATGCCTTGGCTGAGTCATATTCTGAGTTGGTTCCCGGGAATACTGGGATATAGACCACCGGTTTTTCAACCTTTTCTTTTGCTTTAATCACAACATCTGATACCACAGCTGGTACTTCAGCCAGTTCTTTGGCTTGAGCAAATTCTGTTGGGTAAACTTCTTCCAATTTGCCTTGGAAGGCACTGTCAAGTTTGTGTCCATCTAGCTTCACACCGTTGACAGTCAGTGTAAAGGCTGCTTTCGTTTGTCCAATCTTCTCTACTCCAGCAATTTCTTCAGGAGATGTGAAGACAAATCCGCCCAATTGTGCTGTCAAAGAACTTTCAAGTTCAGGCAAGATTACCTCTGCACCGATATGATTTCCAAAAGTAGCAAGAGCCAAACTTTCAACTACACCACCGTATTTGACAGCTGATGCAGACGTCACTTTATGGTCAGCTTGGCTTGCTTCAAACTGAGCAAAATTTTTCTTAATCAAGTCAAAATCAATCTCTGCAGAGAGGGCTTGACCTGGGATGTAGTAGATATTTTCCCCAACATCTTTAAATTCTGGAGAGAGCACCTTACGGCTATCTGCCGTCGTCACCCCAAATGCAACCAAGGTTGGCGGAACGGTCAATTCTTCAAAGGTACCAGACATGGAGTCCTTCCCACCGATAGATGGCAAGCCAAGTTGAATCTGAGCTTCAATAGAGCCTAGAAGGGCGGCTACTGGCTGACCAAAACGCTCTGCTTGCTTGTCCATCCGCTCGAAATATTCTTGGTAAGAGAAACGAGCCTTAGACCATTTGGCACCAGCAGCCACCAAACGAGCAGTTGCTTCGATAACCGCATAAGCAGCACCGTGGTATGGAGACCATTCAGCTACATATGGGTTGAAACCTTGAGCAATGACCGACGCAGTATGAGTCACACCGTGTTGAACTGGCAATTTCTGCACAGATGCCTCAGTTGGTGTAAGTTGGTAACGACCACCAAGTGGGTGATTAACCGTTGAGCGTCCAACAGAGCAGTCAAAGACAGTCTGTAATCCTTTTTGACTTGCATGGTTGAGGTCAGATAGAACCGTAAGGGTATCTGATTCCAGTGTGTCAGCGCTTGTTGTGCGTTCTTCTGGGAGTTTGACATCCTTATCTACAACCTTTGCATCAACGACCACGCGCACACCATTGGTATCAAGGAAACGGCGTTCCAAGTCGACAATGGTTTCACCATTCCAGTGCATGACAAGATTTGGTTTTTCCGTCACTGTCGCCACCACAACAGCGTCAATATTTTCTTTGTTACATTCAGCAACGAAGGCATCTACATCCTCAGGACGAACCACGACTGCCATCCGTTCTTGAGATTCAGAGATGGCAATTTCGGTACCATTCAATCCTTGGTATTTAAGAGGCACCTTATTAAGGTCGATTTCAAGACCGTCTGCCAATTCACCGATAGCTACACAGACACCACCAGCACCAAAGTCATTAGACTTCTTGATAAGACGAGTGACATCGCCATTACGGAACAGACGTTGAATCTTGCGTTCTTCGATGGCATTCCCTTTTTGAACCTCAGCACCAGCAGTCTCTACAGACTCAACCGTTTGAACTTTAGAAGAACCTGTCGCACCACCGACACCGTCACGTCCAGTCTTACCACCGAGGAGGATAATGACATCGCCCGCTTCCGGTTTTTCACGGACAACATTGCCCTTGGGAGCCGCACCAACAACGGCACCAAGTTCCATACGTTTAGCAACGAAACCTGGGTGGAAATATTCACGAACGTAGGTTGTTGCAAGCCCAATCTGGTTACCGTATGAAGAATAACCATGAGCCGCTGTTTTAGAAATGACTTGTTGTGGCAGTTTCCCAGCGCGAGTTTCTGAAATCGGTGCTGTAATATCACCAGCACCTGAGATCCGCATGGCTTGGTAAACATATGAGCGACCTGACAATGGGTCACGAATGGCTCCACCGATACAGGTAGCAGCCCCACCAAATGGCTCAATTTCCGTTGGGTGGTTGTGAGTTTCATTCTTGAACATTAGGAGCCATGGTTCTTTCACACCATCAACGTCCACTTCGATTTCTACTGAGCAAGCATTGATTTCATCTGACACTTCCATGTCGTCCAAACGTCCATTGGCACGCTCATAACGACCGAAAATAGTTGCCATATCCATCAAGGTTTGCGGTTTTTCCGTACGTCCCAACTCATCACGCATAGCGATATATTTGTCATAGGTTGACTGCAATTGCTTTTGGAATTTAGAAGCTGAGAAATCAATCTGTTTCAACTCTGTCTCAAAAGTCGTGTGACGGCAGTGGTCAGACCAGTAAGTATCCAAAACCTTGAGTTCTGTTTCCGTCGGCACGCGCCCGATTGACTTAAAGTAGTCTTGGATAAAGAGCAAATCATCCACTTCCATGGCCATCCCTTGCTCGGCCTTGTAGCGAGCAAAGTCTTCTGCCCTATAGCTTTCAAAGAAAGTCAATTTAGGAATGGTCTTGTCTGACTCAGAAAATTCCTGCTTGGCAATCCCTGTCGTGATGTCCTTGAAACGAGAATCAACTGGGTTGAGCAAGTAGTTCTTGACCGCTTCCAACTCAGTCGCATCAATATCCTTATTGACCAAATACAATTGTGCTGTATTGACCGTTACATCACTCGAACTTCCCAGCAAAAGCAAGGCTTCTTGCGAAGAAGCTGCACGCTGGTCAAACTGCCCTGGCAGGCTTTCAATGGCAAAGAAAGCATAATTAGCAAGATCCGCCTGCACAGATACTTCATCTAAAACATGGTCGGTCACCTGCTCAGAGAAGATGTGCTTCTCTGCAGGTGCAAACAAGTCCTCCGCCAAATCAAAGACATCATAGACTTGCACAATACGAATACTTTTCAAGCTTGAAAGTCCCAAGTTATGCTGGAGTTCTCTCACCAAACTCTCTGACTTGACCTGAAAATCAGCCTTTTTTTCAACAAAAATACGTTTATCCATCAATCCTTATTCCTTTATTTCAGCTCTTGCAATGTTCCCAACGACCTTGAGGTTGTTATTTCAATTCCTGCAACTTTTCCCAAACAATCTCATAAACGTCTGTTAGCTCTCCTAATCCCCTACGGAGTGAAAAGGTCTGGGGGACCTTTTCAGCCTGAGTCCTTTTAGTTGAGAGACGAAGGTTTTCCGTTGCAAACAGATTATTTCAAACCTTGCAACTTCTCCCAGACAACTTCGTAAACGTCGGTTAGTTCTCCCAATCCTCTACGGAAAACATCCTTATCCATGTGGTTGCCATCCGCATCCCACAAGCGGCAGTTATCTGGTGAAAATTCATCTGATAAGATAATCTTGCCATCCTTGTCAAAACCGAACTCTAGCTTAAAGTCAATCAACTTAAGTCCAATCTCAGCAAACCAGACCTTCAAAAGTTCATTGATACGACGAGTTTCTTCCTTCAAGTAGGCGATTTGCTGGTCATCCGCAATCTGTAGGAATTTCACATGTTCGTCATTGATAAACGGGTCATCCAAATCATCATTTTTATAGTAAAATTCGACAATCGGAGTCTCAAATGCGATTCCTTCGTCTACACCAAAACGTTTTGAAAAGGAACCAGCCGTGTAGTTTCGGAGCACGACTTCCAAAGGAATAATCTTAACCTTTTTATTGAGTTGCTCCGTGTCTGAAAGCTTCTCCACAAAGTGAGTCGCTACACCAGCTGCATTTAACTTCTCAAAAATAAAAGATGAAATCTGATTATTCAAGACTCCCTTACCTGCAATCTGCTCCTTCTTGACACCATTGAAAGCAGTCGCCTGGTCCTTGTAAGTTGAAATAATAAGATTTTCATCCTCTGTTGTATAGATATCTTTAGCTTTTCCCGAATAGATCAATTGTTTTGACATTTTAAAGTTCGCCTTTCGTATTACTTGAGCACATTCTACCATAAAAAACCAAAAAATACAAGAATTTAACCGAATAAATAGCGTAGTGACGTCAAAAATCATAAAGAAAAAACTGCAAGAAACATCTTTCTCACAGTTTTAAAATCATTTAACTCTAAAAACACGAACATTACTCTTTGTTCAAAAATTGATCCAAATAATAACGCAGATAACTTTTCTTGCCCGTAATCATCTGCAGGCGACCTTCCACCCCATATCGAAGTTTTTCAGCCTGCTCCGAAGTTAGATTAGTCTCCGCCTCGATTTTAAAGAAATTCCCTTTCTCAGTCTTAGTAGCTGTCGCATCAATACTTGTAATAGTAGAATCTAGGAAAAATTGATTCTTGGCATCATGAGTCGTAGTATAGCGAACAGAATCACCGACCTTGATCCTTGCTACATCTTTCGAACTGAGATAAGCTGTAAGTTTGGCTTTCCCTTCTTTTTCCAAGGACGGATAGAGTTGGGCTAGTAAGGCACCTTCTGCAACCATGCTAGAATCACTGGTCTCAGGATTGAGATGAAGTACCCCATCCTCACTCGCCGTAATTTTCCCCTTGTCTAAAAGATTTCCCTGTACCTTCTTACCTGACTCTGCTTCCAAGATTTTCTGGTCTAGAAGGGTCAATTCCTGACCAACCTTTGCCAAGTGTTGGGATTTGAGAGACTCCAATTGACTGCTTAAACCAGACGCGTAGGCTTGCTGGGTACCTGAACCTGCATACTGAACACGGTAAGTAGCAAGACTAGATTCTAACTGAGAAAGCTGCGCTTCAACCTGCGCAACAGCCTGAGCCTTAGCTTGCGGATTTTCCTCGCCCTGAGACTTGTAGGACTGGTAGAGAGAGTAGGCTAGATTCTGACTGGCCAAGGAAGCACCTGTTTCCATAGCTGACTTAGCTGTCTGGTAATCGCGAATTTTAGCCTCTGTTTGACTGATGAGATTCCCGATTTCAGCTTGGGTTTGACTAGTTGCTGCATTCTGGGACGCGATGGTCTCGTTTTGTTGCGATGTACTAGCCCTAAGACTGCCTGCTTGACTGATGTAGTCGCGAAAGGTGGCTTGGTAGCCAAACTTATCCTCCTCTGGAAAGTGGTTCTCCCCTTCTTGCAGGCTCTTTTGCAAATACTCCAATTGCTTTTTTTGATCCTTAAGCATGTCCAACTGACTAGCATAGGCCTCTGCTTGGATACCCTCCGCCCCTTCCTGATATTGAACCAACAGTTCTCCCTTTTTAACCAGCTTATTTTCTTCCAAATGATTGACAAGAATGCGATTGTTGCTAGTTGACTGGATATTTGCAAGGATACGACTAGGTTCGACAGTAGCCCTAGTAGACAAGCTCATCTCCTTCTCTGCAAATGTTGCAAATCCAAGCAAAAACACGAGCAGAAGGGACATAGGTACAATCACCCGACTGGAAAAATTATGGTAACGACGATTATAAAACTCCGCACTTTCTAAAAATTCTGCTTTCATCCTCTCCTCTTTCTAGCTATTTACCAAATGGGCATAAAAGCCACCCTGTGCAAGCAAATCATCATGCTTTCCTTCTTCGACAATCTTGCCCTGATCCAAAACAACCACCTTCTCTGTCCGCTCAGCAATGGTCAAGCGGTGAGCAATGAAAATCAAGGTCTTGTTCAAAGCCATGAGATTATCAACAATTCGCTTCTCTGTCAAAATATCCAAACTGCTAGTCGCCTCATCCAAAATCAAGACCGGTGCATCTGTCAAGAGAGCACGCGCCAGAGCGATTCTCTGCCGTTGACCACCTGAAATCCCTGCCCCATCCGAAGTCAACTCTGTCTGGTAATTCAGTGGCATCCGCTCAATGTCCTCCCGAATCTCTGCCAATTCAACCGCCCGTAAGATGTCTTCCTGTGTCGTCCCCTCCTTGGCTCCCAAAAGAAGATTGTCCAAAATCGTTCCGTTAAAGACATAGGGCTGTTGAGGCAGATAGTTAATGTACTGGCGCAGGGCTTTTTTATCAATCTGATTGAGATTGACACCACCCAGACTAATCTCTCCCTGACTTGGGTCGTAAAAATTAACCATCATCTTGGCCAATGTCGTCTTACCTGACCCTGAAATCCCCACAAAAGCCACCTTAGAGCCTTGAGGAATGGTCAAATTGATATCCGACAAGACATCTCGACCATAGCCATACTTATAGTAAACCTGCTTGAAAGTCATCTCTCCCTTCATCAAGCTCAAATCCTCAACTGTTTTCTTCTCCTCAAACTCCGAAGCTACCAGATACACTTCATTTAAACGGTTATTGGCAACCTGCGCTGTCTGAAGCTTGGTTTGCAGATTGATGATATTTTCCAAAGGATTGGTAAAGTAAACAAGCAAGGTATTATAGGTAATCAACTGCCCCAAACTCATCTTGCCATCCATGACCAGAACAGCCCCCATCCAGAGAATGCCGACATTGAGCAAGAGATGGGCAACTTTTTTCAGAGCCTTTTGCTGACTCTCTGCCCGACTATAGGTAAAGGATTTCTTCAGATAATCCACAAATTCCTTGTCAATCTTTTGGTAACGCTGACTTTCACTGGTCAAAGACTTGATAGTCTCAATACCGTTGATGTCCTCAATGATAGAAGAAGACAGAACCGCATTGGCTTCCATGGTGTCCCGATTCATCTTTTCAAACGGCTTCATAAAGGCAAAGATAATCACTGTGTAGATAGGCAGCGCCAATAAGGTCATGAAAAAGAGATTGGTATTTTGTGAAAATAAAACAAGGGAAATAATGACAACCGTTGACACATCTAGGAAAATCGAAAGGATGGTCGAAGCCAGCGCATCAATAATACTATTGGCATCTGTAAAACGAGACACGATTTCCCCTGTTCTGCGTGTCGCAAAGAAGGACATGGGCAAGTGAAAAACATGCTTGATATAGGACAAAATCACATCAATCGACAAGCGTTGCCCCAAAACAAGTAAGAGATACTCCTGAGCGTAAGACAAAATCTGCTGGAGAATATAGACGATAACCAGCCCAATAGAAATAATCCCAAGCGTCGAACGCATCTGATCTGGCACATAGGTATCAATGATAGACTGCAGATAATAAGAACCCACAATGTTAATCAAGGTTACCAAGAGTGTTGCCAAAACGATATTGGCAATCAAGCCACGCTGCTTCACTAATATAGGGATAAAAGAGAGCAGACCATTCTTTTGTTCCTTATGAGGCTTGTAGTCTGGACTAGGTGCCATAAAAAGAGTCACTCCTGTCCATTCTTCCGCAAAACGCTCACGTGGCAGTTTGGTCAATTTCACCCCAGGATCTGGATCGGCAATATGAATGCTATCCTTATCCTGCCCAGTCACCACATAGTAGTGGAGCAATTTTCCTTCCTTAAGAACATGGGCAACAAAAGGAAAAGTCAAATCTGGCAAGTCAAAGAGCGTCATATCCGCCTTAATTGCTCGCGTCTCAAAACCAATTTCCTCTGCCACCTTGACCAAGCCCAAAGCCGTCGTCCCATCCATAGTCGTCTTAGCCAATTCTCGCAAGTGAGCCAAAGAATAATAACTACCATAGTAGCCAAAAACCATAGCTAATGAAGCTACACCGCAGTCCATCTGATCCACCTGCGGACGATAGTGACGTTTCCCAAATTTCATCTTCATCTCCTTTTTCCTAATACTCAATGAAAATCAAAGAGCAAACTAGGAAACTAGCCGCAGGCTGCTCAAAACACTGTTTTGAGGTTGTAGATAGGACTGACGAAGTCAGTCACATATATACGGCAAGGCGACGTTGACGTGGTTTGAATTTGATTTTCGAAGAGTATAAACTCATCTGATAACAACTATCTTACCCCAATCCTCAAACAAAAACTGGACTTCCTCCCCAAATGCGCCTATCTCCCTCCCAACTGCACTTTTTGGATAAAGAAAATAGGCAGAACAAACGTTCTACCTAGAAAATATAAGAATTCCAAGTTAATAAAACCGAAATGATTTCGTGTCATTATTAAGTAAAGAAAAGAAATTTTAGTATTTCTAAAAACTATTTATAATAGACACTATAGCATTAAATAAAAATGGTACAGAAAATACTACTGTCAATCTTAAATTTTTAAATCTCGCATAATTTGTTATCCCAATTAGTAATACTGTCAATATGCTGAAATAAGCAAACTTTATATCCGATGGATTAAATAAGTAACAAAGTAAAATGCTAAAACTTAAGGTTATATTTTTAGATAAAAGAATATCTCCAAAGTTCCTCTTATCCTTATCAAAAAATAATGTAATCAGAAAGAGAGAAAATCCATATTCAATAAGAGTTGCTATAAATGTGAAAACAACAGAAATCACTGTCAATATTGTTTCTATTTTAATTGTAAAAAGATTAGATAGTTCAGATAATTTATCAATTTGTTCATCTAAAATTCCCGACTTCATCAGTAAATCAATAAACAAATATAAAAGAAAAAGATAAATAATCAGATTCATTAATTTGTATAAACTATTATTTGTTTGAAATTTCATAAACCCGTCCTTCCTCTATTAAAATCCTTTGAGATTTGCTAATCAATTCTTGATTCAATAAATTATGAGATACATATATAATAGTAGAGCTTTCTTTCATGGAAATTAAACGTTTAGCAATCATATCAATACTTCTTGCATCCACTGTTGATAAGGTCTCATCAATAAAAATATAATCCCAATTTTTAGCAAAAATTAAGGATAAGCCTAATTTGAATTTTGTTCCAGTAGATGCTGTCATATAGTTATCTCCGATTTTATTATCAAAAAAAGTATTAATTTGTTCTTTATCCTCAAATGATAGATGGATTTGAAAAGAATCACACAACAACTGCAAATTTTCTTCTATAGTAAATGGAATAACCCCAAGCTGATTGGTATCAAGGTATAGTACATCTTTGGATACACAATTCTTTAAACCACTATCAAAAGTCTCTAGCCCAGCTAAAAGTTGTAGAAGGGTGCTCTTTCCTGAACCATTCTCTCCTTCAACTCTGTAAATTCCCTTATCAATCTCTAGTGATATATTTTTCAGTATACATTTATCATAACTTTTAGATTCATTTTCAATTTTCATAATTTAATTCCCTCTATCAACGCTGCTAAAATTAATAAAATATAAGAAATGATATACCATTTTAAATTACTTTTTATATAAATAAGTATATTTTCAATTCCCCTATCCTTCAATAATCGGTATAAAAGATACTGACTCATACCTTGATACCAAATAAAATTCGGTATTTCAATAAGACCATGAGGTAATATTCCTTTTATTGTAGCTACTATTCCAATCATCTGACCAGATATACCCAATTGTATTCCTAAAGATAGCAAATCAAAAAGTTGCAATAAGGGCGAAATCGGAAAACAGAATAGATATAGCAAAAAATTTGTAGAATTTGCCTGTAAAACTGTCAATGTAAATTGTAATTCCAGTTTCGGAGGTATAGTAGCAAAAGTCTCACTTTTTAATATAAAGCTTAAAAGTAAACCTAGTGAAAAACAGACCGTACAAAATAACACATAGTAAATCAGAAAACCACTTTTTCTCATCTAATGCCCCCTACTAAAGTTACAAATAATATCAGAAAACAATATAAAACCAGAAAACTCCATCTCAATAAACTAATTGTACCTTTAATTAAAAATAGAGCTTTCTTATAATAGACATAGGCTATAAAATAATTGAATGGAATCAATAACAAATTCAACAAAATACTTTTTATATCATTACTATAACTTGTCACCGGAATCAAACATAACAACAATGAAAATTGTAAGAAAGAGATTAAATGCGTCAACATCATTAGTTGTGCATTCTTAAAAAAGAAATTCATTTTAGAATGATTAAGAGCAGATAATTGAAGTAAAGCTAGATCTACCCCAATTGAGGATTTATGATTCCCTATTATTGCCTCCATTAATGTGATATATATTGAGGTATAAAGAAACAATATTGGTATTTTTGTACCATCAATTGATAACATCGTCATCATATACCAAAATAGATAGGAAAGAAGAATACTAATCAAAATAAAAGAAAAAGTTAACCCTTTATTTAACCAACAAAAACGAAGCAATATAAATAGACTGCTACGAAATCTTTTTTGGCTCATTCGACTGCTTTTAAAATAGAAATTACTCGCATGATTATCTAATATCCCCATGACTAAAATAAAATAATTGAGTAGTATGACATAAATTACAACTTGTCCTTGTTCTATAGACAATAGTCCTATAGATAAAAATAAGAACAATTTACTTATAATTGAAAACAAACTAGGTAGAATTAAAGAAATAATTTGAATAACTATCAAACAAAGAGTAATGTATAAATAAAA
The DNA here is from genome assembly GCF_013276805.1 of Streptococcus sp. 1449. Lineage (NCBI taxonomy): Bacteria > Bacillati > Bacillota > Bacilli > Lactobacillales > Streptococcaceae > Streptococcus > Streptococcus sp. 1449. Next base: position 4,659 of record NZ_VMLS01000027.1, on the reverse strand, counting down.
ATATCCAATAATATCTAGAAAATACAAAATAAATAAATAAATGAATGATTGTAAAATTTGGAAAGAATAATATTTCTTGACAATGGCAAGAAGATAGAGAAAAATATAGTTTTTCCTTATATAGAAAGTATTTATTTTTTTACTTTGGATAGGCAGTTTCATATTATAACGATTCAAAGTAGCGTAATCTACTACCAAAAAAAGTAAAAATAATTTCCCTTGAAAAGGAAGATAGCTTTTAAAATAGATTGACAAACTTATGATAACAAAAAACAAAAGGGTTATCCCAATAAAATTAAGATAACCTAAAATACTTTCACATTCTTTTTTAGAAAGTATTTTCATCTAGTTCTACCATAGAGCTGCTTGAGCAGCACTCTTCTTTTTCAATATATAAAGAACTGTTGCTGCAATACCCGAACCAATAGAACCTACTCCTGTGATTGCACCTACAATTGAAATTACTGCTGTAACTGTACTATAAGCACTAATCAAATTGACTACAGTAGCAGCAGCTTTTGTCGAAATTCCTAATGTCCCAGCCAACATAGGAAAAGAAACAACACCTAAGCTTAACCAACTAATGACTGCTAACATTGCTGAAACAATGAGAAATTTATTATGAAATTCCATTCTTTTAGATTTCATTTTAGTGTACTCCTTTTGTATATTATGTATGTTTTATTGAGAGTTAATTCGCACATGTTGTATTCCTAACTCTCTTCAAATGTTCGTCTATATTTTATACTACTTTTATTAACATATCTATAATAAATAAATTACTACTACATTTTCCTAGATTATCAAATTACTTTTATATCACTAAGACTCAATAAAAGATAATGTCTATTTAACTTTTATACGATTACTACCTCCTTTTTAGTTTACACTTCCTACATCATAAATAAACATACTCAACCCTCACAATCTCCAAATCACTCTTTTATATCATTGAAAATTGAGTTTCATCCTCTATACTAATGTAGGAAACCTATTAAAACATTCCTTTAATCCAATATAAGAATACTTTATTCCATTAATCTCTACCTGATATTATAGATAGAACCAAACTCTTATACTTAAAGGGACAAATAACGTTCCAACCATAATAAACCTCCTTTCTTTTTGAGAGCGTTTTCTTTATAGGTTTAGTATAACAAAAACATGAAAAAACAACATGACTTAGAAGTCAGGTTGTTGGGAAATCTATTTGTTTTTCTTCTAAGATTCTCTGAACTAATATCTGATCATCTAGCAATTCTGCTAGAGAAATTGCCTTTTCATAGAAACTTTCTGCCTCTAAAATATTCTTGTCTACAAATAAAGCATATTTTGCCTTTAGCAAAAATAGATGAGGTCGGTAAAAAACATGTCTTGTTTTAGCAATAATTTTCTCAAATGTTTGAATATATATCAGACTATCTTCTGTCTGAATTTGGATAAATAGGCTCAGAAGAACTTTTTCCATCTGAGCTAGGCTAGCCTTATCTTCATATTCTGAACATAGCAATACTTTTTGAGCTAACTCCTCAAAATGTTCTTTATCTTCTAATCCCATAGCACAACAAAAGAAATACAATTCAATAATCAACAAATCATTTACAGAAAAATATTTCTTTTTTAATAACTGCTGGAAATATTCTTCCACTAACCCTAAACCGTAGGTCACATCTGAACTACCATAAATATCAAAACGAGCTTGTGTCACATCCACAATTAACTGCTCTTCCTCAGGCAAATTCTCATAATAGTTTTCATATATTTCCTCAAGTATAGCTTCTTTTCGTTCGATTCTTCCCTTATCAGCGTAGGTTTGAGAATGAATCAGCTCATCTTTGAGTTTTAGGAATCCTTTTGGAATCTCTATAACCTTAACATCCACAATATTCTGTAATGATACTCCAAGTTTATCCGCAATCAATAATAATTTAGGAAGTGTTGCTAAAACTTGCCCATTTTCAATACGTGCTAGCTGACGAATCGTCAACTCTGATTCATCACCACAAATATCTATCTGAGTTTTTCCACAAGATCGCCTAATAGTTTTGATTTTATAACCAATTTCACGTTTCAACTCATCCATAGTAATACTCCTTAAGTTGATTACAAAGATTTCTTTTTCTTCCTAATTCTTTTGTCAATCATGTACAAAACGATAATCGAAAACAGCGGTGGTACAATATAACTCTTTTCACTCATTGTCAGCTGAAATCCCAGAGTTGCTAGTATCTTAAAGATGAAAATATTCATCAAAAATAGAAAAACAAATACTAAAAAATATCTTAAAACCTTCTTCATTTCTTTTCTTCAACTCTCCTAATTTCTATAACTATTTTATCAAAAATACATGTAATACTCAAGGAAAATCAAAAAGCAAACTAGGAAGCTAGCCGCAAGCTGTACTTGAGTACGGTAAGGCGACGCTGACGTGGTTTGAATTTGATTTTCGAAGAGTATAAAACTCCAAATAAACACCTCAACTACACTTTTTTGGCAAAAAATAGGCAGAACAAACGTCCTACCTACTAAAAATATGCTATTGAAAGGAAAATGATTTTTTTCTGATACCCTAGGCAAGCTTGGGACAAATAAATCATTGATAGTAACCTTTACGACATCCTATTTAAAGTTACTTCAATTTTTAATGTCTCTGCTATTTCTAAGCCACCTCTGGTATGATCTATTCATAGTCAGAATAGATAACACCGTTCTAAATTACGATTCATAGTTACTCCTTTTTTTGATTCGTTACTATAAGACACCTATTCCCTATAGAACGTCTACTACCTCAAATTTATCCATTCTTTTTTTCTTTACTTCTGTATAAAAGAATGAAGACCATCATAAATAATGCAATCGTTGGTATATTGAAACTATCAAACCAAGTAGGTAAAGATACTTTATTCATATCAGCTACTAATCTGATGATGATATAAGACATCGAACTAAGTAATACCATGATTTCAGGCCAAACTTTCAGTATTGATTTAACAAATTTCATATTAAACTCCAATGTGATGCATTCCTAGATTCTAGCCTAGCCATTTTAGCGCAGACTAACAAGTCATTCTTAACTGTTTACTCTACTCGCTTTTTATTGACCTTATATCCTAGATAAAAGAGCCCAAATAAAACAGGGTAAATTTCTGGATAAAATAGGGTATTGATTGGATTTCTCAAAATCAAATACGTTGCGATGTAGATTATGAGCGATACGGTAAAATAACCCTCAGTAAAGCCTAATAAAAATGTTTTCATAGAAAGCTCCTATTTACCTGACAAGAATGGCGGGAAAACGCTACCATTCATATACACAAAATCCTTTTGATTCATGTTCTTCATTTATAGTTTTGATTATTTTTTGACAAATCTTTGCGAAAAATACCAAAATATGCTGAGAAAAGCAAACCAACCAAAGTCCATTGCCAATTAAAGTATACTAACGAACCTGTACGAATCACATGAAGCGCGACATTAAGAATTATTCCCAACAAAGGAAATATAGTGGCTAGTTTAGGTAACAATGTATTGAGATTAAGGTTGCGATTATTCATTATCTAACGCCCACGACGAGCAAAATCTGAACCAAATTTGTAACCAGCATTAAAAATTTGTACAGCAGCATTCAGTACTCCTGCAATCCCAACTGCTTCCGCAAGACCAAAACCACCTTTTGTTCCCACTAATTCATCGTCAGATAATTGATAAAATTGTTCTAAGTTCATATTCGTCATTACTCCTTTGTATTATATTTTATTGCTATGTAAATGATTAAAATGAGTATTGGATAAGTAAATACTTCTGAAATATCCATAAAATTTATACTATACTGTCCAGATAATATTTTATAATCAATTAAAATTTGAACGATAGTAAAAATAATACGTAGCGATAACAATACCCCTAATAATATCACTTCTTTTTTTAAAAACATAGAAATGCCTCTCTGACTACAATCAGATTATGGTCTATTCGCATAATACCCCAAAGCTGCTCCTCCAGCAAAAAGCGCTGCTGCTCCACCTGCTACTGCTGCACCTATCTTCCAGATAGACACTCCGGCGATTACAAGAGGCAATGCTCCCCCATCCACAGCCATCAACTCTTCTTCTGTAAGAGCTACAAAGTTCTGTTCCATTTTGTCAAAATTTGTCATCTTTTTTCTCCTCTTGTTCTATTTTTTCTAAATCTTATCTTCTAAAAAATGGGGTTCCAATAAATATACCGCGTAACAATAGACCTGTAATTAGACCCCGTTGATAACTTTCCTTGCTACCACCCACCAGCAAGGCTAAGTCGCTTTCCTTTAATACCTCAACAGTATACTTATCATTCATTTCATTCATCGCTTATCCTCCTAAAAACCAAAACCTCTACGAAATCCAATGTACCAATCTGCAAGGGTCTTCACCCAACTTTCTCCACCTTGAATATCGGTCAATTCTTCCGAAGTTAGCTCAACAAATCCGTAATAATGTTCTTTCATTATTTTATTCCTTTCTTTTTCTTCTCACTTATCTATTCGAAAAAATTTCAAAAATGTACAACTAAATTAAATTTTATTTAAAAAATAATTTAATGAACCATGAATAGAAAATTGGTAGATACATAAAGCAAACTCCTTTCTTTTTCCTCTTACTTATCTATTCGAAAAAAATT